>JALYMV010000144.1 GCA_030773575.1 Actinomycetota bacterium | reverse complement strand
CCGCCCGCCGTCGACGCGGACGATCACGCGCCGCCGCCGGGGGTAGCCGAGATCGGCGACGCTCACCGCGCCGCGACCGAGCGACGTGAGGGAGTAGAGCCCCGTTCGCGGGCTGATCGAGTCGCATGCGTGGAGCAGGTCGCTAACGGCCGCGTGCTTGACGGCGTCCACGCCTGGCCCGCACGCGACCCTCGCGGCGGGCCGCGGATGCCGGTCAGAGAGCTCGACCTCGTCGCGGCCCGCTCCGGCATCCACGCGATCGGCTCCCTCCGAGGCGTCGATCAGGTCAGGGCCGGGTCCACCGGTCAGCACGTCATCGCCCTTGCCGCCGATGATCCCGAACGGCGGCCCGTACGGGTCTGACTCATCGTCGGCGATGCCGAGCGTCACGCTCAGGACGTCGTCGCCGGAGCCCCCGACGACGCCCTCCATCGCGGTGATCCGGTCGCCCTCGCCGGCCTCGCCGGCCTGTGGAGCCGAGCCTGCGGCGTCGAGCCGGACGCTGACCGGCATCGCGCGCGAGCCGTAGCTGACGACGTCGATCCCCGGACCGCCGTCGAGGAGGTCGGCGTCGGGCGCGGCCGGCGCCACGCCCTCCTCGAGGAGGTCCGCACCCGGGCCGCCGAACACGCGGTCGCGCCCGCTCCCGCCCTGCAGGCGATCATTCGCGTCTCCGCCGATCAGCAGGTCGTCGCCGGGGCCGCCGTCGTACGTGACCCCGCCGATCCCCAGGCCCCGCGGCATCTCCACGACGTCGTCGCGGTCGCCGGCCTCCACCGAGACCACGGAGGCGTCCGGGCAGAGCACCGTGCGCGGATCCGTCTGCGTGCATCCGCTGCCGGCGGTGAGCGACGCGCCGTCGTCGACCACCTCCATACCCGCGGAGGGCCGCCGGGTGAAGCGCAGGTGGTTCGCCTCGCCGGGCAGGGCTTGCACGACGGCGGTGTTGCTGCAGTACCGCGAGCTGTCGTCGCAGTAGTCGACCTCGACGGTTGCGGCCCCTGCGGCACCCGGCGACGACAGCAGGACCGCGAGGACGCCGATGAGGACGCGGCGCATGTGGTTGGGAACGGCCGGCGGGCGGCGGAGTTGCGCCCTCAGTCCCCGCCGCGCGCCAGCCCGCCCTCGCCGCTCGCCGAGGCGAGGGCCGCCTCGCGGTCGAGCGTGGTGCCGGCGGAGTCGCCGGCGATCGGGCCGGCCTCGGTGCCGGGACCGACCCGCGGGGGCGAGACGCCGATGAGCGAGCGCAGCTCGGCCTCCCGCGCGGACGACGGCCGCCGCCACTCGGGGTCATAACCGAAGACCTCGGCCACCGACGCGCTGCGGTAGCGGTCCGAGACGATCTCGAGGTCCTCCGGGGTCACGAGCCCGGGATGGGGAACGCCGCAGGTCCGCGAGAGCGCCAGGATCTCCGCCCGCAGGTGGCGCACGTAGTTGGCGGCGCGCGCGGACTTGAGCTCCGGGTCCAGGCCGCGCATCAGCCACTTCGACTGGGTCGCGACGCCCGTGGGGCAACTGCCCGTGTGGCAGCGCTGGGCCTGGATGCAGCCGATCGCCATCATCGCCTCGCGGCCGACGTTGACCATGTCGCAGCCCAGGGCGAAGGCGAACAGCGCCTGCTCGGGGAAGCCGAGGCGGCCCGCGCCGATGAAGAGGACGTCGTCGGCCAGCCCGGCGCGGGCGAAGACGGGATAGACGCGCGAGAAGCCGAGCTTGAACGGGAGCGCGACGTGGTCGGTGAAGGCCAACGGCGCCGCGCCCGTGCCGCCCTCGCCGCCGTCGACGTTGACGAAGTCGGGGCCGCCGCCGGTCGCCGCCATGCGCTCCGCGAGCAGCTCCCAGAAGCCGTGGTCGCCGACTGCCGACTTGACCCCCACCGGCAGCCCGGTCGCGTCCGCCACGCGCTCGACGAACTCGATCAGGCCGTCGACGTCGGAGAACGCGGTGTGGCGCGAGGGGCTCACGCAGTCGCAGCCGACCGGCACGCCGCGGATCTTCGCGATCTCCTCCGTGACCTTGCAGGCCGGCAGCATCCCGCCGAGCCCCGGCTTGGCGCCCTGGGAGAGCTTGATCTCGATCGCCCGCACCGGCGCCTCCTCCACGCGCGCCAGCAGCCGGTCGAGGCAGAACGCGCCGCGCTCGTCGCGGCAGCCGAAGTAGCCCGTCCCGATCTGGAAGATCAGCTCGCCGCCGTTGCGGTGATACGGCGAGAGCCCACCCTCGCCGGTGTTCTGGAGGCACGGCGCCATCGCGGCCCCGCGGTTGAGCGCCTCGATCGCCCTGGGGGAGAGCGAGCCGAAGCTCATCCCGGAGACGTTGACCACCGACGGCGGGCGGAAGGCGTGACGCCGGCCGTGGGCGGCGCCCATCACCTTCCCGGCCGGCAGCAGGTACTCGGGCGCGCCGCCCGTCTGGTGCTCGCCGGGCGCGTCGTGGGGGAAGGGTGAGTGCTTGACGACGAGAAGGTTGTCGACCGCCTCCATCTCGTCGTCGGAGCCGAACCCGAAGGTGTTGAGCTCCCCCTTGGAGGAGGCGTAGACCCACCGGCGCTGGTCTCTCGAGAACGGGCGCTCCTCGTCGTTGGAGGTGACGATGTACTGGCGCAGCTCGGGCCCGAAGCTCTCGAGCAGGAACCGCAGGTGGCCGACCACCGGGAAGTTGCGCAGGATCGCGTGGCGGCGCTGGACGACGTCGTAGCCGGCCAGGCCGGCGAGCGCGGCGCCCGCCGCCGCAGCGGCGCCGAGAGCCGGATGGCGGCCGCTCGAGCGAGTCCCCGTCATACCGCCTGCGGTACCCGCCGCAGGTCCCGCGCACGCTCCGCGGCCCCGGCCCGCCGGGGGGTTGAAATCGCTGGCGGGCGACCTACATTGGAGGTCTGCCCGGAATTGAGGGCAGACGCCCGGGCGCCGCATCGCAAGTTTCCGCCCCGGGCCGCGTTCCAGCCCCCTGGATCCCACCGACGAAAGGACCCGAGCCCGTGCTTCGACGCCGACTCCCGATCCTCGCAGCCGCTCTCTCGACCGCCGCCCTCGGGCTGACCGGGACCGCCCAGGCCGCGGAACCGAACGACCCGTACTTCGGGCTGCAGTGGGGCCCCAAGCAGGTCCACGCCCCTGCAGCCTGGGGCACCTCCACCGGCTCGGGCGCGACGATCGCCATCGTCGACACCGGCATCGACCTCGACCATCCCGACCTCGCCGGCAAGATCACCGGCGGCGCCACCTTCATCGACTGCAAGTCCAGCTGCGGCAACGGCGACTGGGAGTCGGGCGGCAAGGCCGCGGGCGCGCCGCACCCGCACGGGACGCACGTGGCGGGCATCGCCGCGGCGGCGACGAACAACGGCACCGGCATCGCGGGCGTCGCCCCTGACTCCAAGCTGCTTGCCGTCAAGGTGCTCGGCGAGGAGGGCGGCTCCTTCGAGGACATCGCCTCGGGCATCCGCTGGTCGGCCGACAACGGCGCCGACGTCGTCAACCTGTCGCTCGGCGCCCTGCCGGGGGTGCAGGCGCTCGTGATCACCGGGTTCATCACCGACGTGCAGGACGCCATCGCCTACGCGAACTCCAAGGGCGTCACCGTCGTCGCCGCCGCCGGCAACGACTTCGCGTCGATCTGCGGCACGCCGAGCTCGGACGAGGGCGCGCTGTGCGTCGCCTCCACCACCCGCGAGGAGGGCCGCTCGAGCTTCTCGAACTTCGCGGTCAAGCAGGACTTCGCGACCGTCTCCGCCCCGGGCGGCGCGGCGTTCCTCTCCTGCAAGGAGGACATCATCTCGACGGTGCCGCTTGCCGAGGCGGACGGGTTCTGCGAGAAGCGCGTGGGCACGACGGGCTACGACTTCTACGCCGGCACTTCGATGGCCACCCCGCACGTCGCGGGCGTCGCGGGCCTGCTGGCCGCCCAGGGCCGGACGAACGAGAACGTTTTCGACACGCTGATGGCCACCGCTCGCAACCCGGTCACGGGCCTCCGCGGCACGTATGACCCCGTGTACGGCCACGGCATCGTCGACGCCGCGGCCGGCGTCGCGGCGCCCGGCGCCGCCACGACCACCAGGAAGCCCCCCAAGGGCGGCGGC
>JALYMV010000143.1 GCA_030773575.1 Actinomycetota bacterium | reverse complement strand
ACCTCACCGTCGAGCGTGCGGTGCACGGGGCACTTGGCGGCGATGACCTTCAGGCGCACGACCTGCTCGTCGGTGGCGTCGGCGGGCAGGCGCAGCACGAGGTCGAAGCTGGTCACGCAGCCACGGTCGGAGGGCGTGTAGGAGCACTCCACCTCGACGTAGCCCAGGTCCCAGCCCTTGCGCTGGGCGTACATCTCCATCGTCACGGCGGTGCAGGAGGCCAGGCTGGCGGCCAGCAGCTCCTGCGGATCGGGGGCGCTGTCCTCGCCGCCCTGGTCGAGCGGCTCGTCGACGGACAGGTGGTGCGAGCGGATGTCCACCATGTGGCGGAAGGTCCCGGTGCGGCGCGCGACTGCCTTCATGGCGTCGATGGTACTCCTCTCAGGCCAGAGGATTGAACAGCAGACCCGTGGGAACCTTCGGGAAGAAGTAGGTCGACTTGGGCGGCATGCTCTGGCCGGCCGCGGCGATCTCGCGGACCTGCCGGACCGGGGTCGGGCGCAGGAGGAACGCGACGTCGAACTCGCCGCGGGTGACGAGCTCGATCGCCTGGCGCGCGTCGCGGGCGTAGCCGAAGTCGTGCAGGTGCGAGATGTCCTCGTCGCCGAGGCCGAGCGGGCCCTTGAGCAGCAGCTGCTCGAGGATCGCGGTGTCCAGCCGGGCGAGCGGGCCGTCCAGGCCGCCGACCGCCTCGGGATTGCGCAGGGCCAGGCGGAAGGGTCGCCTGATGTGGCTGTCCAGATAGCCGAAGGTGGCCGGACCATCTCCGGGCGGCGGCGCGAGCGCCTCGGGCGTCGTCTCCTCGATGTCGAAGCGCTCGCGCAGCACGGCCGCCAGCCGCTCGTAGGCCGCCTGGCCGCGGCCCTTGACGAGCCGGTGGGTGGGGAAGACGGTCAGGCCCGGATCCTCGAGGGCGACGAGGCACATGAGCACCCAGCCGGCGTCGGGCTCGCCGGGGTGCTCGGCGGCGTAGGCGCGGGCGGTCTCGTAGCGGTGGTGGCCGTCGGCGATCAGCAGCTCCGCGGCGGCCAGCGCGTCGTGGACCCGCGCGATCGCGGCCGGGTCGGCGATCCGCCAGATGCGGTGCAGCGTCCCGTCGGGGTCGCTGACCGCGCCGAAGGGCTGCCGGGCGGTGTGCGGCTCGAGCGCGCTCCACGCCGCCCCGGCCGGGTCGTCGTAGAGCGTGAAGATCGGGGAGAGGTTCGCGCGCGTCGCGCGGGTGAGGGAGAGCCGGTCCTCCTTCGGGCCCGGGTGCGTGCGCTCGTGGGGGCGGATGCGGCCCGGGCCGTAGTCCTCCACGCGCACGCGCGCGAAGAAGCCGCGGCGGGTGCGCGCGCGACCGTCGGGTCCGGTGTAATCCTGCTCGAGCGCCCACAGGGCGGGCTCTGGATCGCGGACGAGGATCCCCTCGGCCTGCCACGCGGCGAAGGTCTCGGCGGCGTGGCGGTAGGGGTCCTCGCCCGTCGGGAGGTCGACCTCGACGACGTTGTGGGGGGACGACGCGAGCAACGCGGCGCGCTGCTCGGGGTCGATCACGTCATAGGGCGGAGCCGTGACGGCCTGCAGGCCGCCGGTGCGCGCGAGGTCGTAGTGGAGCGCGCGGAGGGGCTGGACGTCGGCCACGTGGGCCGAAACGCTACCGGCGCACCCCGAAGTCCGTCGTGTACGTCGCGCCGCCGCCCGACGCGTGGACCCGGACGGGCGCGCCCGAGGCGATCCCGATCCCGATCTCGCGGAAGCCGCCGTTGAGGATGTTGGCGCGGTGGCCGGGGGAGCGCATCCACGCGGCGACGATCTGGCGCGGCGTGGCGAGCCCGCCCACGCCCCAGGCGATGTTCTCGCCGATCGACCAGCCACGCGCCCTGCGGGTGTAGCCCGAGCGGCGCACGCGGTCGGTCATCGAGGTGCCCGACGGCGTCGTGTGGCCGAAGAAGTCGGCGCGGGCCATGTGCGCGGAGTGGCGCTTGGCGGCGCGCCGCAGGCGGCCGTTGGAGCGCAGCGGCCGCAGCCCGTGCGCGCGGCGCTGCTGGTTGAGCAGGCACAGGACGGTCGAGCGGGCCTTGCCCTTCGGGGCGGCGTCGGCGCCGGCGCAGCCGCGGGCCGAGGCGGCCGGGGCGAGGGCGGCGCTGGCGGCGAGCAGCGCGAAGAAGGTGACGAGCGCCGCGAAGATTCGATTGCGGAACATGCGGGCCTCCAGGGAGGTCGGGTGGGGTCCGTTCCGCAAGCCCCACGCCCATCTGGTCCTTCGGTAGCCCGGCTGGCTCCCGTTCAGGGGAGCCCCGTGGCGTTGCGTCCCGCTCTCACGAGCGGTTTGCCATTTCGGGAGCGGCGAAACCTGCCCCGGGTGATCGGCGGGCGCCGGCGCGTCTTGAGTTATGTGTCGTCCGAGGCTCATGCGAACATACGTTCGACCATGACCCATCCGGCCTACCTCCGCGAGAAGGCACGCGAGATCCGCGTCGAGAAGCGGCTCACCATCGACGAGATCGCGGAGCGGCTGGCGCTGCCCCGCACGACGATCTACCACTGGGTGCGCGACATCCCGATCCCGCGGGCGACCTGGCCGCCAGACGCGCAGCGGCTGGGCACCCTGGCGATGCAGGCCCGGTACCGCGAGCTTCGCGAAGCGGCGTACGCGCAGGGAATCGTCGAGTTCGACTCGCTCGCGGAGGACAGGTCGTTCCGCGACTTCGTCTGCCTCTACATCGCCGAGGGGTACAAGCGGAGCCGCAACTCGCTGGCGATCGGGAACTCCGATCCGGCGGTCATCGCCGTCGCGGATCGCTGGCTCAGGCGGCTTGCCGGCCGGGAACCGGGCTACACGGTCCAGTACCACGCCGATCAGGACCTCGAAGAGCTCCGCGCCTTCTGGGGCGGCGTGGTCGGCGTTGCGCCCGAACGGGTCCGGGTCCAGCGCAAGTCGAACAGCAACCAGCTCAAGGCGCGCACCTGGCGATCGGTCCACGGTCCTCACGGTTCGGATGTGCGACACGCTGCTCCGCGCGCGGATGCAAGCGTGGATCGACCGGACGCAGTCGGAGTGGGTCTAGACTCGGCTCGACTCGGGGCGTAGCTCAGCCTGGTAGAGCGCCCGCTTTGGGAGCGGGAGGAAATCGCGGGTTCAAATCCCGCCGCCCCGATTGCAGCGCATCACCGCCGAGAACTCCGCGGGCTACGCGGCGCCGATCGGGCTCACCGCCGACACCGTGGTGTTCACCCTCGTCGACGGGCGCCTGTGCGTCCTGCTCGCCCGTCGGCTCGAGGATCCCCAGCGCGGCGAGTTCGCGCTCCCCGGCGGCTTCGTCGGCACGGACGAGTCGCCCGAGGAGACCGCCGAGCGCAAGCTGCGCGAGAAGACGGGCGTCGGCTCGATCCACCTCGAGCAGCTGCGCACTTACGCCGACCCCGCCCGCGACCCGCGCGGCTGGCTGCCGTCGATCGCCTACATGGCGCTCGTCCCGCCCGAGGCGCTGCCCGAGGACCGCCCCGCCGACCGCGACGCCTCCTGGCAGCCGGTCGACGACCTCCCCGAGCTCGCGCTCGACCACGCGCGGATCGTCGACGACGGCCTGTGGCGCCTGCGGCTGCGCGTCGCCGACAAGGCGTGGTTCGTCTCCGTCGGCGGGAGCCTGCTGCCGGCGACGTTCACGCTCGGGCAGGCGCAGAAGGTGTACGAGGCGCTGCGCGGCGAGGCGATCGACCCGGCCAATTTCCGCCGCGACGTCAAGGCCACCGGCCTGCTCGAGGAGACCGGCGAGTTGCACTCCGACGGCGCCGGCCGCCCGGGCAAGGTCTACCGCCGGCCGGCGGCCGCGACGGGCCATACCCTGTCCGCGAGCCCCCGTAGCTCAGCTGGATAGAGCGGCTGCCTTCTAAGCAGCGGGTCGCAGGTTCGAGTCCTGCCGGGGGCGTGCCACGAGATGTCGCTGCTGCACTTCGGTCGCGACCCGGCGCGGTCCGCCGCGTCCGCCCCGCAGTATGTGTCGCATGGATCTCACCACGGGCCTCGTCCACGGGGATCGCGACGTCCGCTCCGACGACGGCGTCTCGTCGCCGATCGTGCAGACGTCGACGTTCTCCGCTCCGTCCTCGGACCGCTTCGCCGACATGGCGACGGAGCGTCGCGGCCACTCCTTCTACACCCGCTACGGCAACCCCAACCACGCGCAGGTCGCCGCCCTCGTCGCAAAGGCCGAACGCGCCGAGTCGGCGCTGGTCACCGCTTCCGGCATGGCGACCGCCACGCTGGCACTGCTCGCTCTTACCAGCGCCGGCGATCACGTCGTCGCGCAGCGCAGCATGTTCCCGGGGACTCTCAGCCTGCTCCGCGACCTGCTGCCGCGCTTCGGAGTGACGTGCACCGAGGTCGACCAGGCGGACGCAGGTGCCTTCGAGCGTGCCTTCACCGCCGCGACGAGGCTCGTGCTGGTGGAGACGCCGAGCAATCCGAGGCTCGAGGTCACCGACGTCCGCGCGGTCGCCGCGCTCGCCCGATCCCACGGAGCGCTCACGCTCGCCGACAACACCTTCGCCACGCCGGTCAACCAGCGCCCCATCGAGCTCGGCGCCGATCTGGTCTGGCACAGTGCGACGAAGTACCTGGGCGGCCACTCCGACCTGTCCGCCGGCGTCCTGGCCGGTCGGGCGGAGATACTCGACGCCGTCTGGGACACGGCCGTGATCACCGGCGCCGTCCTCGGGCCGTTCGACGCCTGGCTGCTTCTGCGCGGGATGCGGACGCTGGGGCTGAGGATGGAGCGCCACAACGCCAACGGGATGGCGCTCGCCGAGGCCGTCAGCGCTCACCCGGCTGTGCGTCGCGTTCACTATCCGGGGCTCGCGAGCCATCCCGGCCACGACATCGCCGCCGCGCAGATGACCGGCTACGGCGGCGTGCTGGCGTTCGAGCTCCATGGCGGCCATGCCGCTGCGGAGGCGTTCGTCGGGGCGCTCGGCTACGCCAAGCGTGCCGGCAGCCTGGGAAGCGTCGAGAGCCTCGTCGTCCACCCGGCCGCGATGTGGGGCGCGACGCTCGACGCCGACGGCATGGAGCGGGCGGGGATCGATCCCGCCCTCGTCCGCTTCGCGGCCGGGATCGAGGACACGGCCGACCTCGTCGCGGACGTCACCGCGGGGCTCGACATCGCCGCGTCAGCCAGGTGACGAGGACGGGGACGGAGACTCCCTCGCGGGCCCCGCTCAGCGCGCCAGCACGACCAGCGCGTGCGCCGCGGCGTCGGCGTTCTGGCCGAGCACGCGCCGGTCGACGTTGGCGACGGTGTCGCAGCGGCGGTGGTAGCAGGGGTCGAGCGGGCGGCCCGCGCGTCCGCCGAAACGCCGCGCCTGCTCGGCGGTCTTCGTGGCGCCGGCGCCGGTGTACAGGCCGCCGACCGGGA
>JALYMV010000142.1 GCA_030773575.1 Actinomycetota bacterium | reverse complement strand
TCGGACCGCTCCGGCGGCGGCGGCGGCTCCGCTCCCCGCTCCGACGGCGGCCCGTCCGGCTCGGCGACGCCGGCGCCCGGCGCCCCGTCGAGCCCGCTCGACGACCTCATCAAGAACCTGCCTCCCGCCCCCTCGGCCCCCGACCTCCCCGCGCCCAAGGGCGACGGCGGCATCCTCGACTTCCTCTTCGGCCCATGAGAGGTTCCTCGGCCACCCGCTCCGCCCTCGGCAGCCCCGTGCTCGTCGGCGCCGTCACGATCCTCGTCACCGTGGTGGCGGTCTTCCTGGCCTACAACGCCAACCGCGGGCTGCCGTTCGTGCCGACGACCCAGGTGAAGGTCATCACGCCGAACGCCACGAAGCTCGTGGTCGGCAACGAGGTCCGCGAGGGCGGCTTCCGCGTCGGCGTCATCGACAGGATCTCCCCGAAGCAGCTGCCCGACGGGACGGCAGGCGCCGAGGTGAGCCTCAAGATCGACCAGAGGGCCGCGCCGCTGCCGCGCGACAGCACCGTGGCCCTGCGTCCCCGGTCGGCCCTCGGCCTCCGTTACGTCCAGCTCACGCGCGGCACGTCGGGGAAGGCCCTCTCCGACGGCGGGACGCTCCGCATCAACCAGGACGCGATCGCGCCTGAGCTCGAGGACTTCTTCAACACCTTCCGCCCGCAGACGCGGACCGACATCCGAGCCAACCTCACGGAGTTCGGTGGCGCCTTCGCCGGCCGGGGGGAGTCGCTGAACCGCACCTTCGCCGCCTTCCCGCGCTTCCTCGCGAACCTCGAGCCCGTGATGGAGCTGCTCGCCGATCCCGAGACCCGCCTGGTCCGCTTCTTCGACGAGCTCGAGGACTCCGCCCGCGCCACCGCGCCGGTCGCCGAGGAGTTCGCCCGCGGGTTCGCCGTCGGCGCGCAGACCTTCGAGGCCTTCTCGCGGGACCCGCGCGCGCTCCGCGAGACGATCTCGAGGTCGCCGGAGACGCTCGAGGCCGGCACCCGGTCGCTGATCGCCCAGCGACCGCTCCTGCGCAACCTCGCCGCCATCTCGCCGCTGCTACGGACCACGGCGCGTCAGGTCCGCGGGACGCTGCCGACCGCCAACCGGGCCCTCGTGGCCGGCACGCGGGTCCTGCCGCGCACCCCCGGCCTCAACGAGGATCTCGGGCGCTCGCTCGGCGATCTGCGCGACTTCGCCGGCGCGCCCGGTACCAACGCCGGCCTGCGGGGGCTCACGACGACGGTCGGCACGCTGAACCCGACCATCAAGTACGTGGGCCCGTTCGTGACGGTGTGCAACTACTGGAACTACTGGTGGACGTACCTCGCCGACCACCTCTCACACGAGGACGAGACGGGCACCATCGAGCGCATCGAGGTCAAGACGGCGCCCGACCAGCGCAACGACCTGGGCGGCTTCGGCGCCTCGCAGTTCGCCAACGGCGAGGGCGTCAACCCGCTGACCAGCTTCGAGGGCGACCCGGTCAACCTGCACGGCCAGGCGTACGGCCGGGCGGTCAACGAGCGCGGCGAGGCCGACTGCGAGAACGGCCAGCGCGGCTACCCCCAGCGGGTCGCCGAGGGAGCGCCGCCCAACTTCAACGTGGCGCTGGACCCGCGGACGCCGGGCGACCAGGGCCCGACCTTCACCGGCCGGCCGCGCGTGCCCGAGGGCCAGACCTTCTCGGCCGAGCCGACGACCCCCATCCCGGGAGTGAACGCGCCGTGAGACGCCGGGGACGCTTCAGCAACTTCGCCGCGGGCGCGATCGCGCTCGTGATCATCGCCGTGGGGTCCTATCTCGGCTTCACCAAGTCGATCCCGTTCCGCCAGCACTACGAGATCCGCGCCGCCTTCACGACGTCCAACGGCATCGCCAAGAACTCGCCCGTGCGCATCGCCGGCGTGAACATCGGCAAGGTCACGAAGGTCGAGCCGATGCAGAAGGGCGGTGAGGCGGCGCTCGTCACCATGCGGATCAACAAGGACGGCCGCCCGATCCACGAGGACGCCAGGGCGAAGATCAAGCCGCGCATCTTCCTCGAGGGCAACTTCTACGTCGATCTCTCGCCGGGCACCCCGCGGGCGGCCGAGCTCGCCGACGGAGAGACGATCCCGCTCAACCAGACGGCGGTCCCGGTGCAGTTCGACCAGCTGCTGAAGGCGCTGCCCTCCGACACGCGGGCGAACCTGCGCGGGCTCTTCGCCGAGCTGTTCCGCACCTACTCCGACGGCGGCGGCGCGGCCTTCAACCGGTCGCTGGAGTTCCAGCCCGACGCCTACCGCTTCTCCTCCGTCGTCAATGAGGCGCTGCAGGGCCGCGAGCCGCGCGACCTGTCGGACTACATCCGCGACATGGGGACCGTCTCGGCCGCGTTCGACCGCGAGCCCGAGCGGCTGAAGTCGTTCATCACCGACTTCAACGTCTTCGCTCGATCGCTCGCCCGCGAGCAGGGGGCGCTCCAGGGCGCGGTGGCCGAGCTGCCGCGGACCTTCCGGGCGGCCACGCCGGCGTTCGACGCGCTCAACCGCGCCTTCCCCGACCTCCGCCGCTTCGCGCGCCTGTCGCTGCCCGGCGTCCGCTCCACGCGCCCGACGCTCGACGCGGTGCAGCCACTGGTCACGCAGCTGCGGGGCCTGGTGTCGCCGGACGAGCTCCAGGGCCTCACGGCGGACCTGCGCGGCTCGATCCCGCCGCTGACCCGCTTCGCGCGCAAGTCCGTGCCGCTGCTCGAGCAGTCGCGCCTGCTCGCCTCGTGCGCGAACGAGGTCCTCATCCCGTGGAGCCGCGACACCGTGCCCGACCCGAACTTCCCGGCCGCCGGACCGGTCTTCGAGGAGCTCGCGCAGGTGCTGCCCACGCTCGCGGGCGAGAGCCGCTCCTTCGACGCCAACGGGCAGTGGTTCAGGGTGCTGGGCGGCGGCGGCACCGAGACGGTCACCCTCGGGCGTGGCCTGTTCGGCACCACCGGCGGCAACGTCGGCAACAACCCGCCGAAGGCCACGCGCCGGCCGCCGCTGCGGGGCGACGTGCCGTGCGAGACCCAGCAGGCGCCCGACCTCCGGACGCAGGCCGGCCCCGGCCCGCGCAAGGTCAAGACCGACACGACCTCCAAGGCCTACAAGGAGCGCGAGGCGAAGGCCCGCGCCGTCGCGATCGAGGTCATGAACCGCAAGATGCGCGCGGCGCTGGGCGACAAGGCGCCCCGCGTGATCGACCGTGACGCCACGGCGGCCGACATCGCCCAGCTGCGGGAGCGGATGCGATGAAGCGCGCCATCGCCGAGTCCATCCGTCCCGTCCTCGCGATCCTGGCGCTGATCGCCATCGCGACGGCGACCTCCGCCTACATCCTCAACGAGCAGCGGCTGCGCTTCCCATTCATCGAGGACAAGCCCATCCGAATGGAGGCGGAGTTCCAGACCGCCGTGTCGGTCACCCCCGGCCAGGGCCAGACGGTCCAGGTCTCCGGGGTCGAGATCGGCGACATCGCCGACGTCAAGCTGCGCGAGGGCCGCGGGGTCGTCGGCCTCGACATCAAGAAGGAGTTCAAGGACCTCATCCGCACGGACGCCCGCGCGTCGCTGCGCCCGCGCACCGGGCTGCGCGACATGTACATCCAGGTCAACCCGGGATCCCCCGACGCGCCGCCGGCCAAGGAGGGTCACGTGATCCCGGTGTCCAAGACGCTCACCGACGTCGATCTCCCGGAGATCCTCGAGTCGTTCGACGCCGACACGCGCGACTACCTGCAGCTGTTCATCAACGGCGCGGGGGGCGGCCTGCGCGGACGCGGCCAGGACCTCGCCGAGGTCTTCCGCCGCTTCGGCCCCACCTTCCGGGACCTGGGCCGCGTCAACAAGGCGGTCGCCCAGGAGCGCGAGGCGCTCAAGACGACGATCAACTCGCTCGCGCGCCTCAACAACCAGCTCGCGAAGCGTCCCGACGACATCGCCGAGCTCATCGACGCATCCGCCGCCACCTTCGGCGCGTTCGCGTCCGAGGACCGCAACGTCTCACGGACCGTGAGCCTGCTGCCCGGCACGCTGCGCCAGGCGACCGACACGCTGCAGCGGGTGCGGCCGTTCGCCGAGGCACTCGGGCCCGCGACCGGCCGCCTGACGCCGGCCTTCCAGGCGCTCGACGAGGCCAACCGCGCCGTCCGGCCGCTCGGCCGTGAGGCCACGCCGACCGTGCGCGAAGAGATCCGTCCGTTCGTCCGGGCCTCGCGGCCGCTCGTCGCCGACCTCGAGACCGCCGCCAAGGGCCTGGACTCGACGTTCGGCCCGCTGACGCGCTCCCTCAAGGTCTTCAACACCTTCTTCAACCTGCTCGGCTACAACGACAACGGCCGCGAGGCGCCCAACGCCCGCAACCGCGAGGAGGGCTACCTCTTCTGGTTCGCGTGGGCGAGCCACCAGGGCATCAACCTCATCAACGTCGACGACGCCAACGGCCCGATGCGCCCGGTCTTCCTCACCGGCACGTGCACGACGATCCGCAACTTCGTCGACTCGGAGCCCGAGCTCGAGTTCGCAATGGGTCTCACGCCCATCCTCTCGTCGGTCTGCGAGAACCCGCCGACCAAGTCGATCAACCTGCCGCTGCAGAAGCGGATCACGCGAGCCGGCGAGAAGGCCCTCGCCGACGCGGAGCGCAAGGAGCGGGGGAAGTAGATGGACAAGAACGCCACCAGCCCGCTGCGCGTCGTGGTCATCTCGATCTTCGCGCTGTCGTGCTTCTCGCTGCTGCTGTTCCTGTGGCTCTCGTTCGGCGGGCCCGTCCCGCTGAAGCCCGAGGGCTACCGGGTCAAGGCGTCGTTCCCGGACGCCGTCCAGCTCGCCGAGCAGGCGGAGGTCCGCGCGGCCGGCGTGCCAATCGGCCGCGTCGTCGAGAAGGAGCTCGACCCGCAGGGCAACCGGACGCTGGCCACCCTCCAGCTCGACCGCAAGTACGCGCCGCTCAAGACGGACGCGCGGGCGATCCTGCGCCAGAAGACGCTGCTCGGGGAGACCTACGTCGAGGTCACCACCGGCTCGCGGCGGGCCGCCGACCTCCCGGAGGGCGGGCGGCTCGACGACGCCCGGGTGGCCCAGACGGTCGAGTTCGACGAGCTGCTGCGGATCTTCGACCCGGAGACGCGCAAGGCCTTCCAGCTGTGGCAGCGGTCGCAGGCGGCCGCCTCCAAGGGCCGCGGCCAGGACCTCAACGCGGCGTTCGGCAGCTTCCCGGGGTTCGCCGAATCGGGCGCGGACCTGCTCTCCGTGCTCGACAACCGCCGCACCGCGGTGCGCGGGCTCGTCCGAGACACGGGCACGACCTTCGAGGCGATCACCCGCGACGAGGACCAGCTGCGCAACCTGATCACCGAGACGGAGACGGTGTTCTCGACCACCGCCGCGCAGCGCGAGCGGCTCGCGGAGACCTTCCGCATCTTCCCGACCTTCCTGGACGAGTCGCGCCGGACGTTCGCCCGGCTGGAGCGGTTCTCGCGCGACACGAACCCGCTGTTCGCCGACCTGCGCCCGGCGCTCGAGGACCTGAACCCGACGCTGGCCGACGTCCGCCGCCTGTCCCCGGACCTGCGCCGGTTCTTCGAGGACCTCGACCCGCTGATCCGCGCGGGCGACGAGGGCTTCCCGGCACTCGGACGGGTGCTCGACGGCCTGAGCCCCGTCTTCGAGAAGACGGCGCCATTCCTCGCCCAGCTCAACCCGCTCCTGCAGTACCTCGAGTTCCAGCAGCCGACGCTCACGGACTTCATCTCGAACGGCGCCGGCGCGCTCGCACTCAAGATCCCGACCACCGAGGGCTCCAACGGCCACGCGCTGCCGCAGCTCGGGGTGACCGGCGACCAGAGCTTCCCCTCGGACCGGCGCGCGCGCACCAACCGCGGCAACGCCTACTTCGAGCCGGGATGGCTGTCCGGCAGGGACAACAACTCGTCGTTCATCTTCCCGGTGTGGGACTGCAACAACGTGGGCGGCCCGCGGCGGGCCGGCGAGCCGGGCGATCCCGCCTGCCGCGTGCAGGCCCCCATCCAGTTCAAGGGCCTGAGCGACAAGTTCCCGCAGGTCCGCGAGGACGACTACTCGCGGCCCTCGGCGCAGTCGGCGCGGCGCAAGCCGTAGGGCGCTGGGCGGGGCCTCGACGCCGCTGGAACTGCGGCTGGTAACTCCTCCCTCACCAGCCGCCGTTCGCGCGGCCGACGGCCGTCGCCCCTACCGCCGCGCCGCCCCCATCGCCCGGTCCATCTCGCGCTTCATCTCGCGCTCCTTGATGGTCTGGCGCTTGTCGCCCATGTCCTTGCCGCGGGCGACGGCGACCTCGACCTTCGCGCGCGCGCCCTTGAAGTACAGGCGCGTCGGGACGATGGTCAGGCCCCGCTCCTTCGTCTTGCCGGCGAGCCGCTCGAGCTCGTAGCGGTGCAGCAGCAGCTTGCGGACGCGCTCGGGCTCGTGATTGTCGCGCGCGGCGGCGGTGTAGGGCGGGATGTGGACGTTGTGGAGGTAGAGCTCGCCGTCGCGGATGGCGGCGTAGCCGTCCTTGATCTGCGCCTTGCCGTCGCGAAGGGACTTGACCTCGGTCCCGGTGAGGACCAGCCCGGCCTCGAAGCGGTCGAGCAGGTGGTAGCGGTAGGCGGCCTGGCGGTTGGTCGCCACGTCGCCGGCGTCCGCCTTGCGCTTGCCGCTGGAAGCCTTGGCCATGGCTACAACTCTACGGGCAGAAGGTCGACCCGGCCGCGCGGCGCGTCGACCCGCTCGACCTGCACGACGATGGGGTCGCCGAGGCGCAAGGCCTTGCCCGACTGGGCGCCGGCGAGCATCGTCCCGAGCTCGTCGAGCTCCCACCAGTCCCCGCCGAGCCGGCGGACGGGGAGCATCCCCTCGTGGCCGTCGCCGAAGGACACGAAGGCACCGGCGCCGATCAGTCCGATCACCTCGCCCGGCCACTCGGTCTCCCAGCCGCGCTCGAAGAGCTCGCGCTCGAGCAGGAAGCAGCGCGCGACGTCGTCGGCGGAGCGCTCGATCGTCATGGCGTCGCGCTCGCGCTTGGAGCAGTGCTCGCCCGCGTCGCCGAGCGGCGCCGCCTTGGGGGCATCCTCTCCCGCGCCGATCGCCGCGAGCAGCGCGCGGTGGCAGACGAGGTCGGGGTAACGGCGGATCGGCGACGTGAAGTGGCAGTAGCGCGGCGAGCGCAGGCCGGCGTGGCCGACGTTCTCGGGCTGGTAGCGCGCCTGCTTGAGCGAGCGCAGGACGAGCGAGGTGAGCGCCGCGCGCCCCCGGCCCGTTCGGCGGACGTGCTCGTCGACCCGCCGCGACATGTCGCCGACCAGCTCCCCGGCCTGCTGCGGGGTGATCGCCTCCGGGATCGGCGGCGTGGGGACGTCGAGCGAGGCGAGCTGGGCGGCGAGCTGTTCGACCCGCGCGGGCTCCGGCCGCTCGTGGATGCGGTAGAGCGCGGGATGGCGGCCCGTCTCGAGCAGCGTGGCCACCGCCTCGTTGGCGGCGATCATCAGGTGCTCGACGAGCCGGTGGGACTCCGTCTGCAGGGAGGCGCCGAGCTCGGTGACGTGGCCCTCGCGGGAGAACCGGAACTCGGGCTCGGCCGACTCGACCGCCAGCGCGC
>JALYMV010000141.1 GCA_030773575.1 Actinomycetota bacterium | reverse complement strand
GTCCGAGCCGGGCCTGGAGTCACGGTCGCGTCCGCCGTCGCGGTCACGGCTCGCGCGGCGCGCGCGGCGCGCGCTGCTCCCCGCGCGCCCGGTGGCGGTCGGATCGGGCCGGGTGACCCCGATCTGGTTCGGCCCGAGGTAGGAGTTGCAGCGCTTGGTCCGCTCGGGGTTCTCGCGCGCCGTCCTGGCGTTCGTGTAGTCGCTGCACTCGTTCTCGAGGATCAGGAGCTTGAGCAGGTAGCCGCGCTGATCGAAGATGTTGATGGCCTGCGACTGGTCGAAGGGGTATTGCAGGAGCGCCTCGAGGCCCGTGTAGCCCTCGCCGCCGGGGCTGTCCCTGTCCTTCTCCACCGCGTTGCGCCGGTCCTCGAGGTGCTCGAGCACGATCGCGAGGTTGTTGGAGAGCTCGCCGGAGCCCCTGGTGAGCTCGCGGATCTGGGCGATGGTCGGCCGGGCGGCGCGGGCCGCCTGGGTGCCCGTCTTCGACGCCTCGCCCAGCGACTCGAGCGCCGGCCGGGACGCATCCGCGAACGGCCCGAGGCGGTTGAAGAAGCTCGTGAGCTCGTCGGCGCTGGCGTTGAGGTCGTTGAGGGCGGGCGTCTGCTCCTCGGCCGTGGTCGCGAGGTTCGCGAGCGTCGGCCGCAGCTCGCTCAGGAAGCCCGGGAAGCGGCGGAAGGTCGTGGCCAGGTCGGTGCGCCGCTCGGCCGATGCGGATGCCGCGTCGCGCGCCTCGGAGATGAAATCCGTGACGTCGGTGCGCCGGTCGGCGAGCTCGTCGAGGACCACGGCCGCGTTGCGGTTGAGCGACTGCAGCTGGGCGCGGTTGTCGGCCAGCATCTTGAGCACGCGGTCGGTCTGGTTGAGCGCCGGGATGGCGCGGCGGATCGTCTCGTTGACGTCGGGCCCGCGGCCCGCGAACCCGGCGCCGAGCTCGTTGAAGATGAGGGCGAAGCGCTCGCGGTACGGCCGGCGCAGGACGCTCTGGACGAGGTCGGGCGGGATGGTGGTCTCGGTCTGCTCGACCGGGACGACGCCGCCGGCGGGGAGCTCGCGCCCCTTCGTGCCGGGCTGGCAGTCCATGAAGTAGTCGCCGATCAGCGACTGCGGGCGGATGGCGCAGAAGGCGTCCGAGCGGAAGTCGCCGATGCCGGGCTGATCGACCAGGACGGTCACGAGCGCGCGGCCCGTCTTGCGCTCGACGTCGAGCGTCTTGACCAGGCCGGCCCGCACGCCGCCGACCCGCAGGTCGACCCCTTCGGTGAGGCCGAAGGCGTTGTCGAAGACGACCTTGTAGGTCTTGCCCGTCGCCTCGCCCGCGCCGGAGGCGGCGAGCGCGGCGGCACCCACGAGGGCGAGCGCGACGATGGTGGCGAGGACGCGCTTCACGGGCCGATGGGCTTGATGTTCGGGTTGCAGCCGAAGTTCGGCCCGGGGCGGAAGGGCGGGTTCGAGCCGTCCAGGTTGCGCTCGTTGGAGCCGGGGCAGCGGTCGTTGCGCCCGGGGTCGGATCCCATGGCGATCGCGTCGTTGAGCTGGTCGCGCAGCGGGAGCGGCACGGGCAGGGCCTCGAGGATCCCCCCGGCGTTGGAGGTGAGCGAGAAGGCGCTGAAGACGAGCCCGGAGCGGCTGAAGTTGCCCAGGGCGTCGGTCGCGCCCGTCGAGGAGAAGTCGTCGAACCAGCCCACCAGCTCGGGGGCGAAGGGCCGCGCGTAGCCGAACTGCTCGGTCGAGTCCTGGAGCGACCTGCGCATCGCGGGGAAGGCGCCCTCGCGCTGCTTGCCGTTGGCCTCAACGGGCTGGTTGGCAACTCGGTCGACCGGCGGCTGGGCGCGGAGGAACTCGACGAGGTCGTTGTCGGCGCCCGGCTGGCGGATCGTCCTCGAGAGGTCGCGGAGGGTGGGCACCGATTCGCGCGTGAACGGGCGCAGCTGGCGCAGGAAGGGCCGCAGACGGCGCAGCGTGGGGCGCGACTCGCGCACGAGCGGGTCGAGGTCGTCGAGCGCTGCGCGGAGGTTGACGAACGTCGTGTTCGTCTTGCGCATGAAGGTCGGGAAGCGCTCGATCGACTCGCCGAGCGCCCGGCGCTGGTTCGCGAGGGCCGTGCTGGTGGTCGCGAGGTTGGAGATCAGGCCGGCGAGGTCGTCGTCGCGCTCGGCGACGTCGCCCACGAAGCCGGCCGTCCGCACGACGAATCGGTCGAGAAAGGCGGAGTTGCGGTTGATCTCCTGGAACAGGGAGGCCGACGACGCCAGTGCCGGGTTGAGGTACTTGAAGGCCTCGTTGGCCTGCTTCTCGCGCCCGGTGTACATCTCCGCGAAGCCGCGGAAGTCGCGCTGCACGGCCGTGCGGGCCACCGGGTCGAACGTGTTGAAGACCTGGTCGAGGTCGACGTTGGCCTTGGTCTGGTCGGCCTCGATGCGGCCGCCCATGGGGATGGGAGCGGCCCGGCCGTCGCCCATCTGCAGCTCGACGTAGCGGTTGGCCACGCCCGAGAGCGACGCCTGGCGGACCACGGCGCGGGTCCCTTGGCGCAGCGGCGCATAGTCGTCGGAGACCTCGAGCGTGAGCTCAGCCTGGCCGTCCGGCGTGAGCTCGATCTCCCCGATGACCCCGGCAGGGATGCCGGCGACGGTGACGAGGTTGCCCGGGACGATCTGGCTCGCGTTCTCGAACTGGGCCTTGACGGTGTAGGTCTGCCCACGGAACAGCAGCAGGAACGCCAGCGCGGCGATTGCCACGACGACGGCCACCACAGCCACGATCCTCCCGAGGTGGGCTACGCCCACGCGTTCCTCCTCCTACGTCTCACGCCCGATGTTCAACGACCGCCACACCTCGTGGCGAACCCGTACCGGCCTCCACTATGCCCGACGAAGGCCGGTTTCCGGCTCTACGAGGTTGCCCTTAACGTGGGCTACGCAATCAATCTGACCTCAGCCGGCCAGGAAGGGGTCCACGCGGCGCACCACTGCGCCCTGGCTGAGCGACCGGTCGAAGGCGCCGGGACTGATCGGCTTGTCGCGCAGCAGCCGGATGATCGCGGCGTGGCGGGCCTCGACCTGCACGATGGCGCCGGCCGCGTCGAGGATCGTGCGGTCCTGAATGCGCACCGCCGCGCCGTTGTAGGCGGCCACGCCGGTGTCCTCGAGCTGCTGGGCGACCTCGAGGAAGGCGTCCTCGGAGCGGAAGGCGTCGCCGAAGTCGAACTGCGGCTCGGAGACCGGCGTCGCGCCGAGCTGGCCGATGAGCCGGCTGAGTATCTCGACGTGCTCGGACTCGTTGTCGCGGATCTCGGCCGTCACGCGGCGGTACTCGTCGCGCAGGCCCTTGACCCGCTGGAGGCCCTCCTCGTAGAAGCGCGCCTCGAGCAGCTCGAGCGTCAGGGCGAAGTTCAGGACGTCGGTGTCCCCGCCGCCGGCCTGGGCGAAGGCGCTGCGCACACCGGGCCCGGCCGCCGCGCCGGCCGCCAGCGCCGCCGAGAGCAGGAAGGACTGGCGCGTCATGCGGGGCGTGCGGCTCACAGGAGGAACTCCGAGACACGGGCGAGGACCTCGTCGGAGGTCATGGGGCTTGCGAGCGCCCCGTCCGGGACGAAGGAGCGTCCGACCCGGCGGTTGAGGACCGCGGCGTGGCGGGCCTCGATCGCATGGATCGACAGCGCAGAGGCGAGGATGTCCTCGTTCTGGATGCGGCCTGCCTGCCCGAGGTAGGCGGCGGCGCCGATGTTCTCGATGTCCGCCGCCCGCCTCAGGACGGCCTCCGGGCCGCCCGCGAGGAGCTTCGCGAAGTCCGGGCGCGGGCGCTCGGGGGCGCGACCCCCGAAGCCGTTCACCGCCACCTCCAGTGCATCGACGTGGTCGCGCTCGTTCTCGCGCAGCGTCTTCGCGAGGTCCTGATCGGCGCCGGTGAGGATGCTCTCCTGCACCACGCGCTCGTAGAAGTCGGCCTCGAAGTACTCGAGGGTCAGGGCGAAGGAGAGCACGGCGAGGTCTCCGGGCGCGTTCGTCTTGCCGCCGTCGGCGTCGCGACCCTCGCGGGTCTCCGTCCCACCGCAGCCTGCCAGCAGCGCCATGGCCCCCGCCGCGGTCAGCACCTGCCTCCGGGAACTCCGCTCCTCCATCGGCGACACGGTAGCTAGAAGCGGTCCGAGCGGTCGACGAAGGTCAGATCCATGCCAATGGCGAGCCCGGCGATCAGACCGACGTAGACCGCGCCCACCGCCAGCCGCTGCGCCGGGGTGACCTGGTAGTACGCGGTGTTGCCCTCCTCGCCGGCGCGGCGGTGCTTGTAGCGGCGGAACGTCTCCATCGCGCCCAGCAGGAGGAAGAGGATGAGGATCGGGTTGGGGGCGAGGAAGAAGAAGAGCGCCATCGCCCCGAGGCCCACGAACCACATCCAGGGGGCCATCGCGGCCATCGCGCGCCCGCCGTCGAACGGGACGACGGGGACGAGGTTGAAGAGGTTGAGGAAGAGGCCGGTGAAGATGAGGGCCTTCCAGAACACGTCGTCGGAGGCGAGCATCAGCGGGACCAGGGCGAGACAGCCGAGCGAGCCGAGGATGGGCCCCGCCAGGCCGACGCGGGCCTCCGCGAGCGCGCTGCCGCCGAGCGAGCGTGCGCCGACCGCCGCGCCGAGGAACGGGATGAAGACCATCCCGGAGGGCCGGACCCCCTCGCGCCGCAGCTGGATGTAGTGGCCCATCTCGTGGACGAAGAGCAGCGCCACGATCCCGACGGCGAACTTCCAGCCCCAGATCAGCGTGTAGGCGCCGATCGAGAGCAGCATCGACAGCGAGGTGGTGAGGAACTTCGCCTTGCCGAGGAAGAGCAGGGCGACCTTGCCGAACTTGAGCACCAGTGCACCGGCCACGAGCAGCGGGCCGAGCGCGCGGCGCCACAGCGACGGCTGCGGCTCCGCGGGGCCGGGGCCGACGGGGCGGTCGGTAGGCGGGCCGGGCAGGCCGCCGGCCGGCTCGGAGGCGTGGGTCGGTGGAAGCCACTGGCTCTGGCTCATCCCCCCAGTGTGGCAGCGGCCGTCGCGATCCTCGCCACGAGGGATCTTCCGCACGTTGCGGGAACGTCTTCCCCGGCCCTCTTGCACCGCCCGGCCCGGCGCCGGTACGGTCGCCGCAGACGCGGAGCTGAGCCGCAAAGAGCGAGGCCATCAGAGGTGAGAGGCCCTGCCGCCCCGTCCGCCTGGCGCCTTCACCGGCTGCCGGTGGAGGGCTCCTCGAGCGGCTCGCTCCGCGTCGCTTTCGTTCTGGCTTCAGAGCCCGTACTTCTCGAGCAGCTTGAGCCAGAGCTCCGAGCGGGTCGGGAACGGCGCGACGACGTGCCAGAGCCGCTCGAGCGGGACCTCGCCGACCACCGCGATGGTGGCGGCCTGCAGGAACTCCGCCACCTCGGCGCCGACGAACGTCGCGCCCACGATGACGCGCCGGTCCTCGTCGACGAGGATCCGGGTCGTCCCCGGCACGTTGCGGCCCCAGAACGAGCCGCCCGCGTTGGCGCTCGTCCCCACGTCGACGGCCCGCACGTTCAGCCCGGCCGCCTCGGCGGTCGCGGTCGTGTGCCCGACCGCCGCGACCTGCGGGTCGGTGAACACCACGCGCGGCGGCGGCGGCCCGTCGACCAGCGCGTCCAGCGCGGCGGGCCGGCCGAGGATGTGGTCGGCCGCGATCCGGGCCTGGTACTTGCCCATGTGGGTGAGGTACTGGCGGCCGTTGACGTCGCCGATCGCGTAGAGCCACGGGTGGCCGGCGACCTGCAGATGAGCGTCGACCTCGATCGGCTTGCCCGGCTCGACGCCGTAGGGCTCGAGCCCGAGGCCGTCGGTGTTGGGCGTGCGGCCCAGCGCGGCGAGGACGGGCTCGCACTCGACGGTCTGGCCGTCGTCGAGGGTGACCAGGAACGCATCGCCCCGGCGCGCGACCTCGGCGACCTTGCGGCCCGTGCGGATGTCGACCCCGACGGCGCTCAGCGCGTCGGAGACGAGCTCGCAGGCGAAGACCTCCTCCTGCGGGAGCACGTGGCGGGCGCCCTCGACGAGCGTGACCTGCGTCCCGAGGGAGCTCCACGCCTGCGCCATCTCGACGCCGACCACGCCGCCGCCGAGGATCACCATGCCCTGCGGCGACGACTTGGCGGTGGTGATTTCGCGGTTCGTCCAGGGCTGGGACTCGGCGAGGCCGGGGATCGGCGGGATCGCGGCGCGCGACCCGGTGGCGACCACCACGGCCGTGCCCGCCTCGAGCACCTCGCCCGAGTCGAGCCGGACGCGCCGCTCGCCGTCGAGCGCGCCCCGGCCGCGGTGCAGCTCGATGCCCTGGTCCTCGAGCCACGGCAGCTGCGCCGCGTCGTCCTCGTCGTGGATGACCTCGTCGCGGCGGGCGAGGACGGCGGCGACGTCGAGCTCCCCCGTGATCGCCTCTCGGGCGCCGGGGATCCGGCGGGTCTCCGCGAGTGCCTCGGCCGGGCGCAGCAGCGCCTTGGACGGCATGCAGGCCCAGAAGGAGCACTCGCCGCCGACGAGCCGGCTCTCGACGATGGCGACCTTCCGGCCCGCCTGCGCCAGCCGACCCGCGAGCACCTCGCCCGCCGGGCCCGCGCCCAGCACCACCACGTCGTAGCCGTCCATCGGAGTCCTTTCGCTCGGGGTCCTGTGTCCCTACAATGACTCAGGCAGTGACCCCGGGGACGACAGGCTTCGACGTGGTCGGTTCGTGGGGATGATGGCGAGTCGAGGACCCCGGTCGGCCTCGTAAAACACTCCGGGAAACAAATAAGTGCGAAGTCTCACGACTTCTCTCTCGCGGCCTAGCTAACCCCTAGGACCCCGAGGTTCGGCCCCCGCAGCCCGCGGCGGGGATGCTCCGGACTCAATCAGCGGGATTGCCCCCGAGCGGTCCACCTCCGCCAATCGGGGGGACTCTCCAGGAGGTTGGCCCTTCGCAACCCTGCCGGCGTCGGCGAGCGGAGGGCGAGACCAGAGCGCCGGCTACGCTCGTAGAAGTCATCTCTTACGCGATTGCGGACGCGGGTTCAATTCCCGCCGTCTCCACTAACTTCAAGGACCTCGAACACGCGCGAATTCGGTCCGTCTGCAGGAAGATCTGGTTTTCGCGGACACGAAGAGGCGCGCACGGAGATCCTGCAATTTGCGACCTCGAAATCGGGAGTGGGGAGCAG
>JALYMV010000140.1 GCA_030773575.1 Actinomycetota bacterium | reverse complement strand
CTACCGCCTGTATGACGCCGAGGACGAAGGCAAGCTGCGCTTCGTCCGGCAGGCCAAGGCGCTCGGCTTCACCCTCGACGACATCCGCCGGCTGATCGGCGCGGCCGAGAGCGGGTGCGGACGCGTCGTACCCGAGGTCGACCGTCTGCTGGAGGAGAAGGTGGCCGAGATCGATCACCGCATCGGCGAGCTGCGGTCGTTTCGCCAGCGGCTTGTCGACTACGCCGAGGGCGAGCGCGGCGGCTGTGGCTGTCAGGGCCACCGGGCGTTCTGCGGCTGCCTCAACGACGTTCCGGTCGAACAGATCAACGAAGAAAGGCCTGACCACCATGTGTGAGTGCTGCACCCCAAAGAACGTCGACGCCCGCGAGTCCGAAAACACAGTGGCGAGGGCCGCCGAGCAGAGCGGCTGCGGCTGCGGCTGCGGCGGCGCGTGTGGCCGCGGCGAGCCCGGCAACACGAACGCCGACGACCGTGAGCGAAAGACCGAGCACACCGGACAGCCGGTCGTCACGCTCGACACGCTGTCGGTCTGAGCGCGCCCAATGCGGGGCGGCCGGGCGATACGCCGGCCGCCTCGCCGCTCGCGCCAGTTGGTGCGCTGCTGGCGAGCCCATTCCCCGCCGCTCGTGGGCGGAGAAGTCCGAGCTGCGCACCGAGGTCTTCGAGTACGTCGAGGTCTTCTTCAACCGCTGCCGGCGCCATTCGACGCTCGGGCACCTCTCGCCGGTCGAGTTCGAGACAAGCACTCTCGGCCCGAACGGTACGGAACACGCCGCTTCGCGGCTCGCATCTCCCTGGGCTCGTCAGCTAGCCGCGCGCAGCGCCAGCAGCGACAGCATCTCGTGGCACGCGCTCGCCGCGACCCACGGCGTGGCGCCGGTCGAGTCGTAGGCGCGGGCGACCTCGACGCAGTCCAGCCCGCGGAAGTCGATTCGGTCAGCGCGCGCAGGTACGCCATCGCCTCCACGCTCGACGGCCCGCCGACCTCCGGCGTGCCCGTCGCGGGCGCGAACGCCGGGTCGACGAAGTCGATGTCGAACGACAGGAACGCCGGCCCATCGCCCACCCGAGCGCGCACGCGCTCGCCGTAGGCGTGCGGGCCGAGCGCGGCGAGCTCGTGCATGTACAGGGCGTCGAAACCGAGCTCGCGCGGGGCGTCGACGTCGTCGCGGCCGTACAGCGTCCCGCGCAGCCCCGTTTGCACCGAGCGCTCGGAATCGACCAGGCCCTCCTCGACCGCGCGCTTGAACACCGTGCCGTGGAAGTGCTCGACGCCGTAGTACGCCTCCCACACGTCGGCGTGCGCGTCAAGGTGGACGAGCGCCAGCGGGCCGTGGACGGCGGCCGCCGCGCGCAGCTCGGCGAGCACCATCGAGTGGTCGTCGCCCAGGCACAGCGGGACGACGCCCGCCTCGTACACGGGGCGCAGGAACGCCTCGATCCGCTCGAGCGTCTCGATGTGTAGGCGGGGACGGTCGGCGCGTCGCCGAAGTCGACCATGGACAGCCGCTCGACGACGTCGACGTCCAGGCCCGCGTTGTACGGGCGCAGGAGCACGGACGCGCTGCGGATCGCCTCCGGCGCGAAGCGGGCGCCCGAGCGGAACGACACGGCGCTGTCGGTCGGGATGCCGATCACGGGTGGTGCGTCATGCCGGCCCCTCCCCGACCCAGGTGATCTGCTGCTGCGGGCGCGCGTCGACGGTCAGGCGGAACACGTCGGGCCGGTTGTAGTGGCCCACCGCGTCGAGGGCCTGCTGTTCCTCGCGGATGCGCTCGAGGTCGACCTCGGCAGTGACGATCTCCTCCCGTCCGAAGACCGGGCCGGCGACCCACTGGCCGTCCGGGCCGATGATCCCGGACCCGCCGGGCATCCACTCGTCCGCGTCGCCTTCGACCTCGATGCCCTCGCGCAGCAGCTCGCGCAGGTCGAAGTCCTCGGGGACGTCGGCGGCGCGCAGGTAGCTGGCCGCGCAGATGACGAAGCAGCGCCCCTCGAACGCGTAGTGCCGGCTGGCGATGTGGTGGCTCTCGGGGGCGTCAGGCCACGACGCGACGTGGACCTCCTCGCCCTTGGCGTGCATCGCGAAGCGCGCGAGCGGCATCCAGTGCTCCCAGCACACGAGGCCGCCGACCTTCGCGTAGGGAGTGTCGAGGACGTGCAGCGTGCTGCCGTCGCCCTCGCCCCACAGGATGCGCTCGGCGTGAGTCGGGACGAGCTTGCGGTGCACGCCGAGCAGCGCCCCGTCCGGGCCGATGATGAGCTGGCTGTTGAACAGCGTGCCGCCGGACGTCGCGGTGTCGCGCTCGTGGGCGCCCATGACAACGACCGCCTCGGCCTCGCGGGCCGCCGCGCGCAGACGGTCCACCGCGGGGCCGGGGACCTCGACGGCGTTGCGGGCCAGGCGGGCGTAGGCGCGCTTGGCCGCGGGGTCGTCCCACCCCGCGGCACCGAAGATCCACGCCGGGTAGCCGGGCAGCCACGTCTCGGGGAACCCGATCACCCGCGCCCCGCGCTCGGCCGCCTGCGCGATCAGGCCGACGGCCTTCTCGACCGACGCGTCGAGGTCGAGGAAGACGGGCGCGGCCTGGACTGCGGCGAGGGTCGTCGTGCGCCGTCCGCTCATCCCTCGAGCGTCCGCTCGCTCGCCCGGATCGCCTCGCGCTCGCGGTCGAGGTCGATGCGGCGGGCGAGCACGAGGTACAGCACGCCGGCGACGACCAGGCCGACCGCGAACGAGATGTCCGCGCCGTCCAGGGCCTCGGCGACCGGGCCGGTGTAGAAGCTCGTGACGATGAACGGCGCCATCGCGAGGAGGCCGACCGCGTAGGCGATCAGCCCCGGGCCGCCCCAGCGCCCGTATATGCCGCGCGGGTTGAAGATCTCGGTGATCGCGTAGTGGCCGCGCCGCACGAAGTAGAAGTCGACGAGGTTGACCGCGGTCCAGGGGACGAGGAAGTAGAGCATGAACAGCACGAACGTCGTGAAGCTGTCCAGGTAGTCGTCGGGGATGACGAGCGCGATGAGCAGCGAGACGATCGCGACCGCGAGGATGCCGATGATGCGCGAGCGCACGGTCGGCCGGAAGCGGCGGAAGCCGTCGACGCCGCTGTTCGTCGTGAGCATCGCGCCGTAGCAGTTGACGGCCATGATGCTGATCAGCGCGGGCACCGAGGCGAGCACGACGAACGTCCCGAAGCCGTCGAAGACGTCGTTGCCGATCGCGCGGACGCTGGCGATCGGGTCGGGCTCGGGCAGCGCGCCGGCGATGAGCGCGCCGAGGCACATGAGCCAGATCGCCGACGCCGCCGCGCCGAGGTACGTCCAGCCGATGACGCCGCGTGCGGGGGTGTCGGAAGGTAGGTAGCGCGAGTAGTCCGAGACGTAGACCGCGTAGCTGATCTGGTAGCCGGCGGCGGCGGCGAACTGCGTGAGGAAGGCGGTCAGCGCGAAGCCCGCGTCGGGCGTGGCCGCGCCCGCGTTGACGTTGGCGATGGCGCCGACGGTCAGGACGCCGAAGATGAGGACCGCGGCGTACGTGAGGTACCGCTGCACCGTGTGCAGCAGGTCGTGGCCGACGACGGCGATCGCGACCGCGACGATCGTCAGCAGCGCGTACCACAGCCCCTTGCCGCCGGGCAGCACCGTCTGCAGCGCGTCCTTGGCGAGGATGAGGTCGAAGACGACGAAGCCGATGTAGACGAACACCGTGGCCAGCAACGGCACGGCGGCGCCACGCAGGCCGAACTGCGCCCGCGACTGGATCATCTGGGGCAGCCCCATGCGCGGGCCCTGGTTGGCGTGGAACGCCATGAAGAACGTGCCGAACAGGACGCCGAGCACGATCGCGAGGACCGACGGGCCGAGGCTCAGTCCGACCGACGGGCCGATGAACCCGGTGACCATCGTGACGAGCACGAAGTTGCCCATGAACCAGAACGGCCCCTGGTGCCACACGCGCCCGTGGCGCTCGGCGCGCGGCACGTAGTCGATCGAGCGCCCCTCGACCCGCCCGGCGCCGTGCGGGCGCCCCCCGGGCGGGACCGGCGCGGTGGACACCTGCTCGCTGACTGCCACGTCGTCCTCCTCTTGGTTCAGCAGCCGCGAACTTTTGTCGCGGTCGCGGCACGCTAGAAGCGCGCGCGCATTCCCGTCAAGGTGCTGCTGTGCAAAACCTGATCCGCGATCACCCGAGGGCGGGGGCGAGCACCCACAGGACGCGCGACGGGACGACCGGCGAGGGGTTCAGCCACCGGTGCGGGCTGCCGGCGTCGAACGTCAGCGAGTCCCCGCCGGCGAGCCGGTAGACCGCGTCGCCGACGTGGACCTCCAGCAACCCGGTGAGCACGTGCACGAATCGGCGTCGCTGTCGAGCCGGTAGGCCTCCTCGCCGCTGCCCCCGTCCGGCGCGATGTCCGACTGCAGACACACGGCTTTCAGGTGATGGGCGCGGCTGGTTTCGAACCAGCGACCTCTCGCGTGTGAAGCGCGATGCGGGTGTTGACGAGCACCCGCCGGAGCAGGTCGATTGTTCTGATCTGCAGCTAGTCCGCCCTAGCTTCCCCGATCAGCGGCCGTGCGGCGATTACTGCTGATTTGGTCTCATTGGGCACTGGTGCCCAATGAGCGGCTCACCTTCGAGCTGTTCCGCCCGCTTGTTCGGCCCGCCCGGGTTCTGCAGCAACGCGTGCTTCGTCGATGTCGCTTGCAGCAGCGAAGCGGAAGCCGTGTGTACGGGTACGTCCGGCCGCCAGGCGCAGAGGCACGCGGGAGACGGCTGAAGGGGCCGCTGTGAGCGCCCGGAAACGCCGCGCGTGCAACCGGCCGAGGCGACGGGTGGCGGCTTCGTCAGCCGGCGGGATTCTGCGCGAGCCACTGCAGTACCTCCTGGGCGTGCGCGTCGGGTGGGAACACCGGATAGAAGACGTGCTCGATCGCGCCCGCGCGCACGACGAGTGTCAAGCGCTTGAGCAGGAGGTGGTGCGCGGCGCTGAACGTCGGCAGCTGCAGCGCCCGCGTCAGGCGCAGTTCCGCGTCGGAAACCAGGAGGAACGGGAGGTGCAGGCGGCCGACGGCTTCCCGTTGGCCCTCGGTGTGCTGGGTGGAGAGGCCGACGACGTCGGCGCCCGCCAGGGCGAGGTCCGCGTGGTGGTCGCGGAAGCTGCATGCCTACTGCGAGCATCCGCGCGCACCGGGGATGAGGTCCCAGTTGTCGGTGAGCTCGGGCGTGCCGGGCGGGCCGGTTCGAGGGTAGGCGTAGACGACGGTCCGCTCGTGAGGCCCGAAGTCGGCAAGCAGCACGCTGCTGCCGTCGCTCGCGGGCAGCGCGATCGGCGGAACGCTCAGCCCGGGCAGATGGGCCGCGGCACCGTCGTCGCGCGGGACGGGCAGGCCGCCGGGCAGCGGCGCGGGATCAGGACCCGCCACGCGAGACCTCTGCGTCGTGGGCCGCGACGATCTCGCGGCCCCGCCGCGAGGTGGCCGGGGCGGCCGCAAGTGACACGCGCGTGCGCTGGATGATCGCGACGCTTCCCACCACGGCGAGGGCGGTGACGATCATCGCCGGCGAGACCGTCTCGCCGAGCAGCAATGCCGACCACACGAGCGTCAGCACCGGCTGGGCGCTGCAACTGCCCAACCTTCGCGACGCCGCCGACCGCGAGCCCGCGGTACCACGCGAAGAAGCCGAGGAACATGCTGACGAGCGAGACGTACGCGAAGCCGAGCCAGGCGTCCGCGCCGCCGCTCGGGGCGTCTGCGGCGACAGCCACGTCCGCCGGCCTGAACCCCCGCACGCCGCTCCGTTCCTCGATCTCAAGACGGCGGGGGCGACGCGTGCGCGGCGCCCCCGGCCGCTGGCGCTCAGGACCCGGTGATCGCCACTCCGCTCTCGGTGGGCAGGCCGGCCTCGATCCAGTCCTGCTTGCCCTCGACGTACTCGGCGACGTCGGTGTAGCCGAGCGCCTCGAGCTTGCGCGCGGTGATGCCCGAGTTGCGGCACGGCGCGTTGGCGCAGTAGGTGACGATCGGCGCGTGCTTGTCGGGCAGCAGGGCCGGCGCCTTGCCGTCGATCTCGTCGTGGTTGATGTTGATCGCGCCCGGGATGTGCTCCTGCTCGAAGTACATCGCCGGCAGCGCCTCGACGACGGTCACCTCGCCGCCGTCCAGCGCCTGCTTGAGCTCGTCGCGGCTGATCGTCCGCATGCTCATCCTCCTGTCGGTTGGAGCCGGTCAGTTCTGGACGCGCGTCCGGTTCCAACACTAGCACGATCCGGACGTGCGTCCGGTATACGCTTCAGCCGGTGACCATCGGTCCCGTTGATAACCCGCCTCAGCGCCGTGAGCGGATCGACGCGGTCCGCAACCGCGAGCGCGTGCTGCGCGCGGCCGAGAAGCTCTTCGCCGAGCGAGGGTTCGAGGGCGTCTTGATGGAGGACGTCGCACACGAGGCGGGCGTCGGCAAGGGAACGCTGTACCGGCGCTTCGCCGACCGCGCGGAGCTGGCCGCCGCGCTGCTCGACGACCGCGAGCGGCGACTGCAGGACGACCTGCTCCGCGGCCCGCCTCCGCTAGGTCCCGGCGCCGCACCCGTCGAGCGCCTCGTTGCCTTCCTGCGCGCGCTGGGCGAGCTCACGGAGGCCAACCTCGACCTCGTGCTCGCTTCTGAGACCGGCCGCGCGGGCGCGCGCTACCGCCTCGGCGCCTACGCCGTCTGGCGCCTGCATGTCCGCGTGCTCGCCGAGCAGGCCGAGCCGAGCCTCGATGCCGAGTGGCTCGCCGACGCCCTCCTCGCCCCGCTGGCCGCCGAGCTGTACCGCCACCAGCGCCACGAACTCGGCATGAGCGCCGCGCGCATCGCCGCCGGCCTGGAGCGGCTCGCGTGCGATGCGCTTCAAGTCAGCAAGCCATAGGTCGGCACCAGCACACGCGCTCGGGTGGAGCCCGCGATGCAAGCACTTATCCCGCGATGAGGACGCGCTGAAGCCCCGAAAAGGGCGTGCTCCGCGCCGTTATTCGGCTGCCGCCTCGTGACACAAGCCCGCCACGGCGGTGCACCTGCCGACGTGCCTATCAGGAAAGATCGCGCGCCCCCGAAGTCAGGCGCTGCTGGTAGGCCGTCGCGGCCGCTCCAACTCGGCGGCGAGCGCGTTGAACGTCTCGAGCGCCGACTTCTGGCGCTCCGCCGGCCAGTCCCCGAGCGCTGTGGCCAGTCGTCGCAGACGACACGCGGGCGATTCAAGCTTCCCGTGCACGCGGCCGATCACTTCGCCGACCCGTCGTACGACGAGAGACGCCACATGCACACCACCAGACTGACCAGGATCTTCTTCGTCGCTTCGATCTTCGCCGTCGGATCGCATGCGGCGGCGCTTACGCCCGAGAACGGCAGCTTCTGGCACGAGGCCGGCCACTGGACCACCTACGCCGGCGCGCTCGTGCTGGGCATCATAGCCCTCATCCATGCCGCGCGCACGGCGAGCGACCGCGCCATCTGGGCGTTGGTCGGCGTCGGTCTCGTGTCGTGGGTCGGGTCGACCGTGTATCACACTTTCGTCGTCTCAAAG
>JALYMV010000139.1 GCA_030773575.1 Actinomycetota bacterium | reverse complement strand
GGCGCCGAGGTCGCGCTTCTCGCGCGCAGCCGCCCCGGCCTCGAGGTGGCCGCACAGGCCGCCCGCCGCTACGGCGGCCAGGCCCACGTCGTCCCCGCCGACGTCTCCGACCGCCCCGCGCTCGAGGCCGCCGTGGAGGAGGCGGTGGCTCGGCTCGGCGGCCTCGACGTGCTCGTCTCCAACCACGCGGGCATGGTCTTCGGCAACTTCGCCGACGTCGCGCCGGAGGACTTCGACCGCACGATCGAGGTCACCCTGATCGGCGTGGCCAACGCGATCCGCGCCGCGCTGCCCCACCTGGAGCGCTCGGGGGGCAACATCGTGGTCACGGGGTCGATCATGGCCACCGTGCCGCTGCCCACCTTCGCCTCCTACGTGGCCGCCAAGCACGGCGTGCGCGGGCTCGTCGCCTCGCTGCGGCTCGAGCTGCGCCGCAACCGCAGCCCCGTCTCCATCTCGATGATCCACCCGGGGGCGATCGACACGCCGCTGTGGCGCAACCTGTCGAGCGCCGGCCGCTACGTCCCCCGCCGGCCGCCCGACCTCTACTCGCCCGAGGCGATCGCCCGAGCGCTCGTCGCCGCGGCGATCCGCCCGCGCGCGGAGTTCACCGTGGGCGGCTCGGCGCGGGTCGTGCAGCTCGGCTGGTCCCTGCTGCGCCCCGTCGCCGAGCAGGTGCTCGCCCTCGTCTCGCGCTACTACCTCTCGGGCCGCCACCCGGCCCCGCGCGTCGGGCTGCTACGGGGGCCCGTCGGAGACGGGCGCGCCTCGGGCGGCTTCCACGGGCGGCCGAGCCTGTGGGCGTGGCTGCGGCTGGGCCGGCCCTACCGGCAGGGTCGGCGCTAGCGGCGGCGAATCCACCCCGGGCCGGCGCGAAAGTCGCCGCGGGTACACGCAACACTCAGGGGAGCGGTGCGTTTGCTGTCATGTAGAACTCGAAAGGGAGCCTCACCGGTGTTGCCTTGACCCCCCCCGGTCGGCATCGCCTGCCTTCACTTACGGCGCCACGTGCCGACCATCAGGAAGACAGGGCAGACTTCCCATCACCCGATGAGCGACATCCCGACCGATATCCACGACGAGCGCGCCATCGCCGGCGACCTCGGCACCCTCGCCCGGATCGAGGCCGCGCGGCTGATGCCGGCGCCGCGCACGCCGCGCGCCGCGCTGCGTAAGGGGGTCTCCGCACACTGGCTGCTCGAGGGCCCCGGCTTCTCGTGGCTGCGCCTGCTCGTCGACTTCGCCATGGCGGTGCTCGCCGTCGTGGCCGCCATCGCGGGCGCCGACGCCGCCGGCGTCGCGGAGGACGGCACCGTCGCCCTGGCCGCGCTGCCGGTCCTCGTCGTCGCCTCCATGTGGGCCCGCGGCCTCTACAAGCGCTCCGTCCGCGTGGTGATCCTCGACCGCATGGTCCCCGTGGTCGGCGCGATCTCCGTCGCGTCGATGAGCGTGATCGCCTTCGAGATGTTCACCGCTCCGGACTCGCGGCCGGGTCCAATGATCGCGCGCGCCTGGTTCTTCACCCTGCTGTTCGTGGGGACGGGCCGCGTCTCGCTCGCCCTCGCCCAGAAGCAGGCCCGCGCCCAGGGCTACGTCGGGCGGCCGACCCTCATCGTCGGCGCCGGCCACGTCGGCGCGCAGGTCGCGCGGCGGATCGAGGACCACCCGGAGTACGGCCTGCGCCCGATCGGCTTCCTCGACGCCGACCCGATCGCCGCCGTGGACTCCACGGACCGCCGCGTCCCCGTGCTCGGCACGCCCGACGACCTCGCCCACATCACCGAGGAGCTCGGGATCGGGCACGTCATCCTCGCCTTCTCCTCCGCGCCCGACCGCGGCCTGATCCCGCTCACTCGCCAGTGCGAGGAGCTCGGGCTCGAGGTCTCGCTGGTCCCGCGCCTGTTCGAGTCGATCAACGACCGGGTGGCGCTCGAGCGCCTCGGCGGCCTGCCGCTGCTCGGGCTGCGCAGTGTCGACCCCAAGGGCTGGCAGTTCCGCATCAAGTACACGCTCGACCGGTTCGCCGCCGCGCTCGGCCTCGTCATCTGCGCGCCGCTGCTGCTCGCCCTGGCGCTGGCCGTCCGCGTGTCCTCGCCGGGTCCCGTCCTCTTCCGCCAGCGCCGGATGGGGCGTGACGGCCAGGTCTTCGACCTCCTGAAGTTCCGCTCCATGCGCCTCGCCGACCCGGAGGCCGCGGGCTTCCGCCCGGACGAGGGCTTCGCGCCGGGCGGCGTGGAGGGCGCCGACCGCCGCACTCGCATCGGGCGCTTCCTGCGTCGCAGCTCGCTCGACGAGCTGCCGCAGCTCTACAACGTCCTGCGCGGCGACATGAGCATGATCGGCCCCCGGCCCGAGCGGCCGGAGTTCGTCGAGCTGTTCCGCCAGGACCTCGACCGCTACGCCGACCGCCATCGCGTCAAGTCCGGCATCACGGGCTGGGCGCAGGTCCATGGCCTGCGGGGGCAGACCTCGCTGGCCGACCGCGTCGAGTGGGACAACTTCTACATCGAGAACTGGTCCCTCTGGCTCGACTTCAAGATCCTGCTGCTCACCTTCGGCGCGGTCCTGCGCGCCGCCGAGTAGCCCGCCGCCGCCGGCGCGCTCAGAACGGCCGCTGGTAGGCCAGCACGCTGCTGCGGTATGTCGAGCCATCCGGGCCCTCGACGAGAACCCGCAGGCGGCCGTCGGCCTCGCGCAGGGCGTTGGGGAACTTCGGCCGCCCGCGCGCCTGGGTCGCGGACACCTCGACCCGGTCGCTCGAGGACCAGGTGCCGCTCGCCGACCGCTCGCGCGAGACCAGGTCGCCGGAGGCGGACCGGACCGCGCCGACCACCGCACGCCCGTCCGGGCCGGCGGCCACGGTCGGCTGGGCGGCGCCGCTGAGCTCGAGCTCTTGGCTGACCGATCCGCCGGAGCCCGAGAAGCGGTAGAGGCCGGTGACGTGGTCGGACACGTCGCGCTCGACCGCCACGAGGACCTCGCCCGAGCCGAGGCCCACGGCGCTCGGCGCGGAGCCTGAGCTGATGTACGGCCCCGTGGCTCCGCGGCTCCAGCTCGGCGAGTCGCCCGCCGCGTGGGCGTAGAGGACGAGCCTGCCCGACCCGGCCCGGGTCACCGCGCGCAGCCCCTGAGGGGTCGAGGCGAGCGTCCCGAAGCGCGCGGAGGACGTGCTGCGGTAGAGGACGGTCGGGGCGCCGACCGTCGGCTCGGAGGCGAACGGGTCGAACCACGCTGTCGCGATCTCGTAGGTGTCGGAGACGCGGCGCGACCACAGGACGCAGCCGCGCACGCTGCCATCGGGCCGGCGCTCGAACGCCACGTCGGCCCGGTAGGCACCGAGCTCCGGGGCGTCGACGGTCACGACGGGCCCGACGCGCGGGCCCTCAGGGGCGTCGAGGTCGGTCAGCCGGCGCATCCGGACCGCGCGCGCGCCCGAGCTCCTCACGCCCGACCAGACGACCCAGGCGACCTCGCGGCCGGCTGCGTCGCGCGTGACGGCGATCGAGGCCGGCCAGTCGCCCGTCCCCGTGCCGCCGAGCAGGAGCCCGTCCGTCATCGCGCCGGTGGTCCGGGTCCGCCATCCGCCCGCCGGCTCCCGCCACGCGAGCTGGACGCCCTCGTAGTGGCGCCCGTGGACCGCGAGGATCCGCCCGGCGGCCGTGGTGGCCAGGCGGCGGTTGGAGCCGACGTAGGTCGGTTCGCTCGAGCCGGCCTTGTGGCCGGCCACCAGGCTGAGGCCGTCGGCGACGAAGCCCGCGGGCGTCTCCACGTCGACCTCGAGCCGTGGGGGCGTTGAGCTCTCGCCCGAGCCCCAGCGGGCGCCGTCGGACGAGGGCGAGTCCATCCCGTAGGACTGCACGCCCTCGCGCGCCTCGCCGGCGCCGAGCTCGGCGGCGTAGGTGCCGCCGTCGGCGACCGCGCCGTAACTGCCGAGCAGGCCGCCGTCGAGCAGCGGCCGGGTGCTCCACGTGATGGCCTCCGACCATCCGAGGGAGGAGACGCCGAAGACCCGGCCGCCGCTGGGCGAGGCGTCGCGCTGCGTCATCCGCAGGCGCACGCCGGTGACCTCACGACCCGCGAGGCCGAGCGCCCAGAAGCGCAGGAAGGCCTGGCGCTGCGGGCTCGCGTCGACGTAGAGGCTCGTCGACGTGCCGGCGCTGGTCGACGGCTTGTCCGCCGAGACGTAGGTGTCGGCCTCCGGCGGGAAGGTGAGGGTCTCGGTCGCCGCGCCGGCCGTCGCGGGGATGGACGTCATCGCCAGCGCGGCCACCACCAGCCCGCACGCCGTCAGCCCGCCCGCCTGGCGACCGCGCGATGCATCCTTGCCTCTGCCCATCGAGTCTCCTCCGTCGACCTCTTCGCGCCCTCCTGACTGCGCAGCCATGGTAGGCGCCCGGCTCGACGCAGGCGAACTCCGGGCGGACGGATGTCCGATCTACCGGATGCGGAACGCCGCCGCAGCGCGCGCCAGGACGCCGCGCGGGCCGACCACGCGGGCGGTGACCCGGTAGCGGGCCGGGCGCAGG
>JALYMV010000138.1 GCA_030773575.1 Actinomycetota bacterium | reverse complement strand
GGGCCGCCGTCGCCGCCTCGCTGGGCTGCGGCGTCCCGACCGCCGTGGCCGACCTCCACGAGGGGGAGACGGTGCTCGACCTGGGCTCGGGCGCGGGGGCCGACGTGCTCATCTCCGCCCGGCGCGTCGGGCCGGGCGGCCGCGCCATCGGGCTCGACATGACGGACGAGATGCTCGAGCTGGCCCGCGCGAACGCCGCTGCGGCCGGGGCGGAGAACGCCGAGTTCGTGCGCGGCCACATCGAGGAGGTCCCGCTTCCCGACGAGTCGGTCGACGTGGTGATCTCCAACTGCGTCATCAACCTCTCCGGCGACAAGCCGCGGGTCCTGCGCGAGGCGGCGCGCGTGCTGCGCCCGGGCGGCCGCTTCGCGGTCTCCGACGTGATCGCCGACGCCGACATGGACGAGGCCACCCGCACGGACATGGCGGCCTGGACCGGGTGCATCGCCGGGGCGCTCACCCGCGAGGAGTTCGAGGCGGCGCTCGGCGCCGCCGGCCTCGTCGACGTCGAGATTCGCGAGACCCACCGCGTCCACCGCCACGCCGGCTCGGCGATCATCCGCGCCCGCAAGCCCGCGGCGGCCTGAGCGGGGCGGGCGCCGCCGTGGAGCTCGTCCTCGCCGCCAAGACCAAGCGCCCGAAGGGCGAGGTCTGCTGCGAGCCGCTCGTGCGCCCGGACGTCGCGCCGGCGGAGGCGGAGCGGATCGCGGCGCTTGCCAAGGCGCTGGGCGACCCGATCCGCGTCCAGCTCCTCGATGTCCTGCGCAAGCACGCGGGCAAGGTCTGCGTCTGCGAGCTCGTGCCGCTCTTCGACGTCTCGCAGCCGACGATCAGCCACCACCTCAGGGTCCTGCGCGAGGCCGGCCTCGTGGAGTCCGAGAAGCGCGGCCTGTGGGCGTACTACTACGTCCTCCCCGGCGGGCTCGACGCGCTCGCGGGCTGGCTCGGCGGCCGGGCGTGACCGGCGCGCGGGTCGGCATCAACGGCTTCGGCCGCATGGGGCGCCTCGCCCTGCGCGCCGCCTGGGGCGGGCCGGGGCTCGAGTTCGCCTACGTCAACGAGCTGCGCGGGGACGCCGCGACGGCCGCGCACCTGCTGACCTTCGACTCCGTCCACGGCCGCTGGCCGCACCAGGCCGCGGGGGACGGCGACGCGCTGGTGGTCGACGGCCGGCGGATCCCCTACGGCTCGGCGGCGGAGCCCGGATCCGTGCCGTGGGCCGAGCACGGCGTCGAGGTGGTCCTCGAGTGCACGGGCGCCTTCCGCACGCCGGAGAAGCTCGCCGGGCACTTCGAGCGCGGCGCCCGCAAGGTGATCGTCGCGGCGCCCGTCAAGGACGACCGCGCGCTCAACGTGGTGGTCGGCGTCAACGACGACCGCTACGACCCCGGCCGCCACGACATCCTCACCGCCGCGTCCTGCACGACGAACTGCCTGGCTCCGGTCGTGAAGGTGCTCCACGAGGGGATCGGCATCGCGCGCGGGTCGATCACCACGCTGCACGACCTCACCAACACGCAGACGCTCGTCGACGCGCCGCACAAGGACCTGCGCCGCGCCCGCGCGGCCGGGATGTCGCTCATCCCGACGACGACCGGCTCGGCGACCGCGATCGGCCTCATCTTCCCCGAGCTGCAGGGCAAGCTCGACGGCCTCGCCGTCCGCGTCCCGCTCCTCAACGCGTCGCTCACCGACTGCGTCTTCGAGGTCGCCCGCCCGACGGACCCCGAGGAGGTCAACGGCCTGCTGCGCGCGGCCGCCGACGGCGCCCTGCGCGGGATCCTCGGCTACGAGGAGCGCCCGCTCGTCTCCGTCGACTTCAGGGACGACCCGCGCTCGGCCGTCGTCGACGCGCCGTCGACGATGGTCACCGACGGCACCCAGGTCAAGGTGCTCGCCTGGTACGACAACGAGTGGGGCTACGTGAACCGCCTGGTCGAGCTGGCGCGGATGGTGGCCGAGTCGCCGTGAGGCGCGACTACGCCGTCGTCACCGGCGCCTACTGGGCCGACACGATCGCCGACGGGGCGATCCGCGTCCTCGTCCTCTTCTACTTCTACGAGCTGGGCTACAGCCCGTTCGCGGTCGCCTCGCTGTTCCTCTTCTACGAGCTCTTCGGGATCCTGACGAACCTCGGCGGCGGCTACCTGGCCGCGCGGCTGGGGCTCAAGGCGACGCTCCTCATGGGGCTCGGGACGCAGATCGCCGCCCTGGCGATGCTCGCCCTCGTCCCCGAGTCCTGGCTCGTCGTCGCCTACGTGATGGTCGCCCAGGCGCTGTCCGGGATCGCCAAGGACCTCACGAAGATGAGCTCGAAGAGCGCGGTCCGGCTCGTGGTCGGCGACGAGGTGCCCGGCGCGCTCTACAAATGGGTCGCGATCCTCACCGGCTCGAAGAACGCGCTCAAGGGCGTCGGCTTCTTCCTCGGCGGGCTGCTCCTGTCGGTCGTCGGCTTCCAGAGCGCGCTGCTGATCCTCGCCGCGCTCGTGGCGAGCGCGCTGGCCGGGACGCTCGCGCTCATGCGCGGCGATCTCGGTCGCCCGGACGCCAAGGCGCGCTTCTCGCAGATGTTCTCCCACCGCCGCGCCGTCAACGTGCTCGCGGCCGCGCGGGTCTTCCTGTTCGCCTCCCGCGACGTCTGGTTCGTGGTCGGCGTGCCGGTCTTCATGCGCACGGAGCTCGGGTGGACCTTCTGGCAGGTCGGAACGTTCCTGGCCGTGTGGGTGATCGGCTACGGGATCGTGCAGGCGTCGGCACCGCGGTTCGTGCGCGACCCCGACGGCGGCGTCGCGGCGTGGCTCGCCTTCGCGCTCGCGGCCTTCCCGGCCGGCATCGCGATCGCCCTGATCGCGGGAGTCCAGCCGGGCGTCGTGCTGGTCGGCGGGTTGATCGCCTTCGGCGTGATCTTCGCGCTGAACTCCGCCGTGCACTCCTACCTGATCCTCGCCTACGCCGAGGGGGACCGGGTGGCGATGAACGTCGGCTTCTACTACATGGCCAACGCCGGCGGGCGGCTCGCCGGGACCGTCCTGTCCGGCGCCCTGTATCAGTGGCAGGGGCTCGAGGCGTGCCTGTGGGCGTCGGCGGCGTTCGTGCTGGTCGCCGCGCTGCTCTCGCGGCTGCTGCCGGAGCGCCGGGCGCGCGGATCGGCTGCCGCGCCCGTCGCCATCCCCTAGACTGGTCCAACCAGTCATGGCCGCCGCTCCCCCGCCCGCCACCGTCTCGTCGAGGATCCACGCCGACCTGCGCGCGGAGATCCTCTCCGGCCGCCACGCCCCCGGCGACGCGCTGCCCTCCGAGCGCCGGCTCGCCGAGGAGCACGGCGCCAACCGCCACGCCGTGCGCGAGGCGCTCAAGCGCCTCCAGGAGGCCGGCCTCGTGCACATCAGCCACGGCGGCGCGACCCGCGTGCAGGACTGGCGCCGCCACGGCGGCCTCGGGCTGCTGCTCGACCTTGCCGCGGAGGGCGACGCG
>JALYMV010000137.1 GCA_030773575.1 Actinomycetota bacterium | reverse complement strand
CGAGCAGGCCGCCCTCGGCGCGGATCTCGGCGGCCAGCGCGGCGAGCGCGGCGGCGCTCATGCCACCTCGGCGAAGGCCGCCGAGGCCGCCTCGAGCGTGCGGGCGACGTGCTCCTCGGTGTGTGAGAGCGACGGGAACCACGCCTCGTACTGCGACGGCGGCGGGTAGACGCCGCGCGCGAGCAGCGCCCGGCACCAGGCGGCGTGGCGCTCGGCGTCACACGCCTGGGCGCTCGCGTAGTCGGTCACGGGCGTCTCGGAGAAGAACGGGGTGAGCAGGCCGGTCGTGTGGGCGACCTGCAGCGCGACGCCGTGCCGGTCGGCCGCCTCCGTCAGCCCCTCGGCGAGCGCGCGCGTGGTGGCGTCCAGCCGGAGGTAGGCGACGTCGTCGAGCAGCTCGAGCGAGGCGCGGCCCGCCGCCACGGCCAGCGGGTTGCCCGACAGCGTCCCCGCCTGGTAGACGTCGCCGGCCGGCGCGACCCGCTCCATCAGCTCGGCGGACCCGCCGTAGGCCGCGGCCGGCAGGCCGCCGCCGATCACCTTGCCCATCACGGTGAGGTCCGGCAGCACGCCGGTGAGCTCCTGGGCGCCGCCCGGCGAGATGCGGAAGCCGGTGATCACCTCGTCGAAGATCAGCAGCGCGCCGGTGTGGGCCGCCCGCTCGCGCAGCAGCTCGAGCAGCCCGGACGCCGGGGGAACGAGGCCCATGTTGGCCGGGTAGGCCTCGGCGAGGACGGCGGCGAACTCGTGCTCGGCGAAGGCGCGCTCGACCGCCTCGGGGTGGTTCCACGGCACGATCACGGTGGCGGCGGTGGCCGCCTCGGGCACGCCGGGGGACGAGGGGATCCCCTGGGTGGCCAGGCCGGAGCCCGCCTCGGCGAGCAGCCCGTCGAGGTGGCCGTGGTAGGCGCCCGCGAACTTCAGGAGCTTCGTGCGGCCCGTCGCGGCGCGCGCGAGCCGGATGGCGCTCATCGACGCCTCCGTGCCGCTCGAGGTCATCCGGAGCATGTCGACCGCCGGCATCCGGCTCGCGACGAGCTCGGCGAGCTCGACCTCGCCCGCGGTCGCCGCGCCGTAGGTGGTCCCCAGCGCCGCGGCCTCGGTCACCGCCTCGAGGATCGCCGGGTGCGCGTGGCCGTGGATGAGCGGCCCCCACGAGCAGACGTAGTCGACGTAGACGTTGCCGTCGACGTCGGTGAGCTCGGCACCCTCACCCCGCTCGACGAAGATCGGGTCGCGGCCGATCGAGCGCATCGCGCGGACCGGCGAGTTGACCCCGCCGGGCAGGACGCGCACCGCGCGGGAGTAGAGCTCGGCCGACCGCGTGTCGGTGATCGAAGTCGTCACCCGTGCTCGCGCTCCCAGGCCGCGAAGTCGTCCGTGAAATAGAGCATCCGGATCTTCTTGAACTCCGTGGAGGAGTAGAGCGTCGCGCGCTGCTCGATGCCGGTGTCGGCCGCGATCGAGTCGAGGATCGCGTCGCACTCCTCCTTGGAGCGGCCGTGGGCCATCGTGAAGACGGAGTAGGGCCAGTCGGCGTAGGTCGGGCGCTGGTAGCAGTGCGAGATGCCGCGGAAGGCGGCCATCCGCTTGCCCGTCTCGAGGATCTGGTCGTCGGGCACCGCCCACACGCCCATCCCGTTCGCGCTGAAGCCCGCGCGGCGGTGGAAGAGGATCGCCGCGACGCGGCGCAGGCCGCCGCGCTCCTCGAGCGAGCCGAGGCGGGCGAGGACCTCCTCCTGGGAGGTCCCGAGGCGCTTGGCGGCCGTCGCGTAGGGCTCGGGGACGATCGGCATGTCGCCCTGCGTCGCGCGGATGACCGCGACGTCGTCGTCGGTGACCTCGATCGGGTCGAGCTCGAGCGGCTCGGACGCCTCGGCCGCCGCCGCGAGCGCGTCGGTCCCCTTCTCCATCTCGAGATCCATGCGGATCTTGAAGAGCTTGAGCGTCGGGAGCTGGCGGATCGACTCGGCGCCCGTCTTGGCGGCCATCACCTCGAGCGTCCCGTCGAGGCCGAGCTCCGAGTCCTTCTCGACGGCGAGCGTGAACCACAGGTTGAAGTCGTGGTTGCGCAGGTAGTTGTGCGTGACGCCGGGGTGGGTGTTGATGAACTTCGCGGCCCGGTGGGGGTACTCCGGGTCGACCTTGGCGGCGACGAGCATCGAGCCGTAGCCGAGCGCGCGGGTGTCGAAGATCGGCGTGACCTGCCGGATGATCCGGTGGTCGATCAGGTGCTGCACGCGCCTGAGGACCTCGTCCTCGGAGATCTTCGCGAGCTCGGCCACCCGGGCGAACGGGCGCCGCTCGAGCGGGAAGCGGCCCTGCATGAGGTTGAGGAGCTTCTTGTCGGTCTCGTCGAGCGGGATCGCCGCGCCGTCCCTGCGCGAGCGGACCTTGGGCTGCGCTACTGAAGCCATTTCGCGACGTCCTTGGCGTGGTAGGTGATGACGATGTCGGCGCCGGCGCGGCGGATGCCGGTGAGGGCCTCCAACACGGCGGTCCGCTCGTCGAGCAGACCTGCGGCGGAGGCGGACTTGATCATCGCGTACTCCCCGCTCACGTTGTACGCGGCGACCGGCAGCCGGGTCGAGTCCTTGACGCGCCGGACCACGTCGAGGTAGGGCAGCGCGGGCTTGACCAGGAGGACGTCGGCGCCCTCCTCCTCGTCGAGCAGCGCCTCGCGGACCGCCTCCTCGGCGTTGGCGGGATCCATCTGGTAGCCGCGGCGGTCGCCGTGGGCGGGCGCCGAGTCGGCCGCCTCGCGGAAGGGGCCGTAGAAGGCGGAGGCGTACTTGGCCGAGTGGGCGATGATCGGGGTCTCGCTCAGCCCGTGCTCGTCGAGCGCGCCGCGCAGCGCGCCGACGCGCCCGTCCATCATGTCGCTCGGAACGACGGCGTCCGAGCCGGCCGCCGCCTGGGAGACCGCGGTGCGGGCGAGGAGGTCGAGCGTCGAGTCGTTGTCGACCGTTCCGTCGGCACGCAGCAGGCCGCAGTGGCCGTGGCTCGTGTACTCGCAGAGGCAGAGGTCGGTCGTGACCAGCAGGTCGGGATGCGCGGCCTTGATCGCGCGGGTGGCGAGCTGGATGACGCCCTCGTCGTCCCAGGCGCCCGAGCCCTCCTCGTCCTTGGCGGCGGGGAGGCCGAAGAGCATCACGGCGGGGATGCCGAGGGCGGCGGCCTCGCCGGCCTCCTCGACGGCGTGGCCGATCGACAGGTGGTCGATCCCCGGCATGGACGCGATCGGCGTGCGGGTGTCCGCGCCGGCGACCACGAACATGGGAAGGACGAGCTGCGACGGCTCGAGCGTCGTCTCGCGGACGAGCGCGCGCAGGGGCTGGGTCCTGCGGAGCCTGCGCAGCCTGGTCGCCGGGAACGCCATGGGTCTCCGAGTCTACGGAGCGCCCCGCGGCCGGCGGAGGATCAGCTCGGCGAGGACGGCGCGATGATCGGAGGGCGGCAGGTCGTGCACGTCCACCCGGCGCGCCTCGACCGGGCGCTCGGCGAGGACGTGGTCGATGGTGACCGGCGGCGGGAGCAGGCGGCCCGTGCGCCAGGTGGTCGCGAGCCCGTCGCCGGTCTCCGCGGCGGCGTCGGCGTAGCCCGTGTCGAGCAGCCGCCGCAGCTCGGCGTGGTCGAGGGTCGCGTTGAAGTCCCCGGCGAGGACGAGCGGCGGCCCGGAGCGGGCGGCCGGCGGGAGCGCCCGCAGGTCGCGGCGCCAGCGGGCGAGCCTGCTGCGGACCGGCGGAGGCGGGTGGACGGAGACCACCGTAAAGCGCAGGCCGGAGGGCTCGCGCGCGACGGCGGCCGACATCGCCGCCTCGGTCCCGCGCGGCGAAGGGACCCGCTTGAGCGGGAAGCGCGAGTAGATGCCGGTGCCGGTGTAGTCGGCCCGCGGGTCGGCCACGCGGTGGGCGAACGCCCGCCGGAGCCGCGCGTCGAGCTCCGGCGTGAGCTCCTGCACCGCGAGCACGTCGGCGCGCTCGCGCCGGGCGAGCCCGACCAACCGGGGCGCCGGCACCGAGCCGCCGAGGACGTTCGCGCTCAGGACGCGCACGGGGTTGCCGGGCGGGCCCTCCTCGTCCACCCGCCCGCCGGCCGCGCGGGGGAGCAC
>JALYMV010000136.1 GCA_030773575.1 Actinomycetota bacterium | reverse complement strand
GGTCCGCGCGGAAGCGCGGCGCCGGACGCTTCGGCGGGCTGTCGGGCCGACACCGCACTGCGCAACGTCGGCGTCCGGCCGCGCGGGCGCGGGGCGGTGCTCCGCTTCGAGCGGCGGGTGCCACAGGCCGTCGACGTCGACGTCTTCCAGCAGTCGCTCGGCCGGCGGATCATCGGCGAACGCCTGGTCGCCCGCTTCTCCAAGCGCCTGCGCTCGTTCCGCTGGGACGGCAAGGCCAACCGCAAGGGCAAGCGCGTGCGCGACGGCTACCTGTTCGTCCGCTACCGCGTGCGCACCCCGCAGGGGAAGGAGACGCGGCGGGTCGCGCTGCGGCGGGTCGGGGGCAAGCTGTCGGTGCAGCGGGCGTTCACGGCGCGCGAGAGGTGTCTCCTGCTGACCCGCACGAAGGCCTTCCGGCCCGTGTTCGGCGGACGGACGAACAAGCCGCTGCGGATCGCCTTCCGCGCCCGCCAGGACGCGAGGGTCAGCGTCGAGGTGTTCCGCGGCAAGCGCCTGGTGCGCCGGCTGCGCAGCGGCGCCGCCTCGTCGGACCGGACCGTCCGCACCACGCTGGCCTCCTCACGGCTCCCGCGCGGCGATTACACCATCCGGATCACCGCGCGCCGCGGCTCCTCCCGCCAGGTCGAGACGCTGACCGCCCGCCGGCTCTGAGGATCCCGGCGGCACGCTCGGTGGCGGCGCTCCTCGTGAGCGCCGCCGTCGTCGGCCTGCTGGCCTCGCTGCCGGCGGCCGCGCTGCACCGGCCGGGGTCGCCGCTGCCGACCTGGCCCGAGCTCTTCGCGGTCGAGCCGACGCTCGCCGCCTTCGCGCGGGCGCTCGAGCTCGTCGAGCTGCGCCAGCAGCTCGTCAACTCGCTGCTCGAGGTGCTCGTCGCCGTGCCGCTGAGCGTGCTCGTCGCCTCCTGGGCCGGCTTCGCGATGGCGATGCTGACCCGGCGTGCGCGCCGAGTCGCCCTGGCGGCGACCTTCGTGCTCCTGATGGTCCCCGCGTCGGCGCTGTGGGTGCCGCGCTTCGTGCTCTTCGCGCAGATCGGGTTCACCGACACGCTCGCGCCGCTCATCGCGCCCGCGCTCATGGGAACGACCCCCTTCGCCGTGCTCCTCTTCTACTTCTCCTTCCGCCGGATCCCCCGCGATCTCCTCGACGCCGCCCGGCTGGAGGGGATGGGCGCGTGGGCGATCTGGCGGCGGGTGGCCTCGCCGCTCGTGCGCCCGACCACCTTCGCGGCGGCGATGCTCGTCTTCGTCGCCCACTGGGGCAACTTCGTGGACGCCTTGCTCTACCTCGCGTCGCCCGACGTGTACACCCTGCCGCTGGGGCTCCGCACGCTCGGGACCCTCGCCCCCACCCTGACCTCGGTGCTCTTCGCGGGCGCCGTCATCGCGACGGTGCCGGCCGTTCTAGCCTTTGCGGTCATGCAGCGGCGCTTCCTCCAGGCGACCCGGACGGCGGGATGGCTCGGCGGCTGATCGCCGCGGCGCTCGCCGCGGTCGCGCTGCTCGGCCTCTCCGGTTGCCTCGGCGTGGGCGGCGGGCGCGGCGAGGGGATCTCGTTCCAGCTCGTCGCCGACGCGGAGGAGCTCGCGGTCTACCGGGAGGTCGTGCGCGCCTACGAGCAGCGCAGCGGCGAGCGGGTGCGGCTCGTCGCCGTCGGTGAGCGGCGCGACCACCTCGCCAAGCTCGCCACGGGCTTCGGCGCGGGGCGCCCGCCCGACGTCTTCCTGATCAACCAGCGCAACGCGGGCGGCTTCATGGCCGCGGGGGCGCTCGACCCGGCGGGCCCGCGGCTCGGTCGCGGCGGCGCGCCCAGACGCGAGGACTTCTATCCGATCGCGCTCGACGCGTTCACCCGCGAGGGCACCGTCCAGTGCCTGCCGCAGAACGTGTCGAGCCTCGTGGTCTATGTCAACCGCGACCTCTTCGCCCGCGCCGGGGTGCGCGTGCCGGCGAAGGCCTGGAGCTACGAGGAGTTCCTCGACGCCGCTCGCCGCCTCACCCGCGACGGCGTGAACGGGGTCGGGGTGGAGCCGAGCGTCATCCGGGTCGCGCCGTTCGTGTGGGGCGCGGGCGGCGAGGTGGTCGACGACACGGCGCGCCCCGAGCGCTTCACGCTCGACACCCCGGAGGCCCGGCGGGGCCTGCGGGCGCTGTTCGAGCTGCGCCGGCGCGGCTACGCGCCGAGCGCCAACGAGGCGGAGTCGCGCCCGCCCGACGAGCGCTTCCTGGCCGGGGAGCTCGCGATGCTGCTCTCCTCCCGCCGCGAGGTGCCGACGCTGCGGACCATCAAGGACTTCGACTGGGACGTCGCGCCGTTCCCGGTCCTCGAGCGCCGCGCCGCGGTCCTGCACTCCGACGGCTTCTGCGTCGCCAAGCAGGGCGACACGGAGAAGGCGTGGGCGTTCGCGGAGTTCGCCGGCGGGCCCGAGGGCCAGCGGATCCTCGCCCGCGGCGGGCGCACCGTGCCGTCCCTGCGGGCGGTGGCCGAGTCGCCGGCCTTCCTCGACCCCGGCGCCCGGCCGCGCTCGAGCCGGGTCTTCCTCGACGCGGTCCCGGTGATGCGCCGGCTGCCGACCTCCCCGGGGTGGACCCGCGCCGAGGAGGCCGCCGAACGGGTGCTCGAGCAGGCCTACTACGGCCGGCTGGGGCTCGACGAGGCGCTGCGGCGCATCGCGGCCGAGACCGACGGCACCCTGTGACCGACCGCGCCCTCGCGCTCGACCGGGTCGCGAAGGCCTGGGGAAGCGCGGTCGCGCTCGACGGGGTGTCCCTCGACGTCGGGCCGGGCGAGCTCCTCGCGGTGGTCGGGCCGTCGGGCTCGGGCAAGAGCACGCTGCTGCGGGTGATCGCGGGGCTCGAGGCGCCCGACGCGGGCCGGGTGTCGGTCGGCGGGCGCGACGTCACCGGCGAGCCGCCCGAGCGCCGGGGCGTGGCGATGGTCTTTCAGTCCTTCGCGCTGTTCCCGCACATGGACGTCGAGTCGAACGTCGGCTTCGGGCTGCTGGCCCGCGGGGTGGCGGCGGGCGAGCGCCGGCGCCGCGTGGCCGAGGTCGCCGAGCGGCTGGGGC
>JALYMV010000135.1 GCA_030773575.1 Actinomycetota bacterium | reverse complement strand
CGGCGCGCCCGCCACGGTGCGCGCGGACGGCCCGCCGCCGACCAGCGGCCCCCACCGGCCCGAGCTCGTCACCCGCGACCGGCGCGTTCTCAGCGACGACCGGCTGCTGCACGCGCTCGAGCTCGGCAACGTCGTCCTCCTCTATCCCGGCGAGGAGCCGCCCGCAGAGCTGATCCGCTTGCAGGAGGAGGTGGCCGGCCCCTTCGACGCCGAGCTCGCGGCGGCCGGCCAGATGGTGATTCTCGCGCGCGCGCCCGAGGCCGGCGGCTATGAGGCGCTCGCCTGGCGCCACCGCCAGCGGGCGTCGGGCCCCGGCGACGCCGCGCTGCGCACCTTCGCGGAGTATTGGCTCGGGCGCGGGCGCGACGGTCAGCGCTGATTGACTAGGGCGATGGCCGGCCGCCTCTCCCCCATCCGCCTCGCGCTCGCGCAGGTCAACCCGCGCGTCGGCGACCTCGACGGCAACGCCGCGAAGCTGCGCGAGCGGATCGCCCGCGCCCGCGACGCGGGCGCCGAGCTCGTCCTCTTCCCCGAGCTGGCGGTGACGGGCTACCCGCCCGAAGACCTCCTGCTCAAGGAGCACTTCCTGCGCGCGAGCGAGGAGGCGCTGGCGTCCGTGGCCGCCGAGGCGGAGGGCATCGTCGCGTTCGTCGGCGCCCCCGAGCGCGCCGAGGACGTCTACAACGCGCTGGCGGTCTGCGCCGGCGGGCGGGTCGTCGCGCGCTACCGCAAGTCCGTCCTGCCCAACTACGGCGTCTTCGACGAGGAACGCTACTTCCAGGCGGGCGATGGCGGCGCGGTGCTCGAGCTCGGCGCCGCGCGGCTCGGGCTGACGATCTGCGAGGACATGTGGACGCCCGGCCCGCCGGCCTCCGACGAGGCGCTCGCCGGCGCCTCGCTGCTGCTCAACGCCTCTGCCTCGCCCTACCACGCGGGCAAGGGCGTCCGGCGCGAGCGGATGATGATCCAACGCGCCCGGGACAACGTGTCGGCGATCGCGTTCTGCAACCTGGTGGGCGGCCAGGACGAGCTCGTCTTCGACGGCCACTCGCTCCTGCTCGACCACCAGGGCGCCGTCCTGGCCCGCGCGCCGCAGTTCGAGGAGGCGCTGCTGATCGGGACGGTCGACCCGCAGGCCGCCGTGACCGCCCGCCTGCGCGACACCCGGCTGCGGCCGCCCGTGCGGCGCGCACTGCCGCAGGTGGCGCGGCTGGGGGCGCTCGAGCGCCCGCAGGCGTCCGCCGTGTCGGAGGTCGGCGGGCCGGTCGCCCCGCTGCTCGACGAGGTCGCCGAGGTCTACGCCGCGCTCGTGCTCGGGGTGCGCGACTACGTTGACAAGAACGGCTTCGCCCATGCGGTGCTCGGGCTGTCGGGCGGGATCGACTCGGCCCTCGTCCTGCTCGTCGCCGTCGACGCCCTGGGGCCCGACCGGGTGACCGCCGCGGTGATGCCGTCGCGCTACTCGTCCTCGGGCACCCAGTCCGACGCCCGCGCGCTCGCGGCCAACCTCGGCGTGCAGTGCCTCGACATCCCGATCGAGCCGGCGATGGACGTCTACGAGGGGATGCTGAGCTCCATCTTCGAGGGCCGCGAGCCCGACCTCACGGAGGAGAACCTCCAGGCCCGCATCCGCGGCAACATCCTGATGGCGCTCTCCAACAAGTTCGGCTGGCTCGTGCTGACCACGAGCAACAAGTCGGAGAGCTCCGTGGGCTACTCGACCCTCTACGGCGACTCGGCGGGCGGCTTCGCGGTCATCAAGGACGTCCCCAAGTCGCTCGTCTACCGGCTCGTCGCGCTGCGCAACGAGCGCGACGGCGCCCGTCCCGTACCCGAGACGATCGTCACCCGGCCACCGAGCGCCGAGCTGCGGCCCGGCCAGAAGGACTCCGACTCCCTCCCCGACTACGACACGCTCGACGCCATCCTCGCGGCCTACGTCGAGCAGGACGCCGACCGCGAGCAGCTCGAGCTCGCCCGGCTGCCGGCCGAGGCGATCGAACGCGTCTTCGCGCTCGTCGACCGCTCCGAGTACAAGCGCCGCCAGGCGCCGCCGGGGATCAAGATCACCCCGCGCGCGTTCGGCCGCGACCGCCGGATGCCGATCACGAACGGGTACCGGCCGCGGTAGGGGCGCGGCCGGTGGTCAACTGCGGCTGGTGAGGGAGGCGGCCCTTTCGGCCCGCCGCCGGTCGAGTGTGCAATCGGACCCGTCCATCGGGCTCGGATGCACACACGATTCCGAAGGGCCCCACCGGACCCTCCCCTCCTCGCCAGTCGCAGTTCGCCGTTCACCCCGCCGGGGCGTCCCGTACCGCGACCGTCATCCGCACGAGCGCGCAGAGCCTGCCGTCGTCGTCGGTGACGTCGACCTCCCAGACCCAGGTCGAGCGGCCCTTGTGACGGCGGGTGGCGACGGCGTGGACCGTCCCGCCGAAGATCGGGCGCAGGAAACTCGTCTGGTTGGAGAGCCCCATCGCCGCCTTGCCCTCCGCGCGGACGCCGAGGAACGTGCCGGTCGACGTGATCGACTCCGCGATGCTGGCGAACAGCCCGCCGTGCACGAGCCCGAACGGCTGCTTGTGGTCGTCGGTGACGTCGACCTTCGCCCGGACCTCCTCCGGCGTCGCGGAGACGATCTGGAGGCCGTAGAGGCGGTCGAATCCGGTGAGCGGCTCGGGCGCTGGGACGGCCGGCATGGCCTCGGACCTTAGAGGCTGTCTCAAAAGTCCGGCACGCCCGGAAGCGGCCTCAGACGCTGCGCCGGATCGCCACCCGCACCCTCGGAAATGCTCGCGCATTCCCTTCGGATGCGTGCGGCGCCCGGCTTGGTCTGAGACCACCCCGGACGCGCCGTCCTGTTTTTGAGACAGCCTCTTAGTGGCGCGGCGGGGTCGGCTGCGCGTGGGGTCCGGGTCCTTCACTACCCTTCTCGCCCGCATGGCTCTCGAGTCCCTCGCCCCCGACCAGCGCGCGGTCATCCAGCTCGTCCTGCAGCAGGGCCGCTCCTACGCGGACCTGGCCGGCCTGCTCGGCATCTCGGAGGACGCGGTCCGCCAGCGCGCGCGGGCGGGCCTCGCCGCGCTCGGGGCGTCGCACGCCCTCGGCGCCGACGAGCAGGGGCGGGTCGCCGACTACCTCCTCGGCCAGTCCGCCGGGGAGGCCGGGTCGGTGCAGGAGCTGCTCGCCTCCTCGCCCGCGGCGCAGACCTGGGCGCGCGCGGTGGCCGCCGAGCTCGAGCCCGTCGCGCGCAAGGGGCTGCCGGAGAT
>JALYMV010000134.1 GCA_030773575.1 Actinomycetota bacterium | reverse complement strand
CCACAGCCGCGCGCCGGCGCGGGTGCGCGGCAGCCGAGCGCCGATCGAGTACGGCGGGTGGCCGGGCGCGCCGTGGGGGAAGACGTGGGGGACGAGCGAGGCGCGCGGGACGCCGGCCATCTCCGCCGCCAGCGCCGGGGCGGGGGTGAGGATGTCGGAGACCACCACGTCGGGCCGGAAGTCCTCCACCAGGGCGAGCGTCGTGCGCGCCGCGCGCGCCGCCGCCTCGTAGGGCTTGAGCGGCCGCTCGCGGGTCGGGAAGACCTGGTACTCGGGCGCCGCGGCGAAGTGCATCCCCGCCGCCTCGACGTCGCGCTCCCAGCGCCTCCAGGTCTCCAGGCAGACCTCGTGGCCGCGCGCGGCGACCTCGGTGCCGAGCGCGAGCATCGGGAACGCGTGGCCGGGGTCGCCGAACGCGGCGAGGAGGATCCGCACGGCGGTCGCCCCGCCGGCGTCAAGCGGCGAGCTCGGCCACGAGCCGCAGCTGGTCGAGCCGGTCGGCCGCCGAGAACGCCATGGGGGAGACGATCAGCGTCCCGACCCCTGCGGCGCGGTACACCTCGAGCCGCTCGCGCACCACGTCGCGCGGCCCGCACAGCGTCACGGTGTCGATGAGGTCGTCGGGGAGCGCGGCGGCAGCCTCGTCGCGCTTGCCCTCGAGATAGAGGTCCTGCACCTGGCGGGCGGCGTCGGCGTGGCCGTAGCGGACCGCGAGCGAGTTGTAGAAGTTCTTCTCCCGCGAGCCCATTCCGCCGACGTAGAGGGCGAGGAAGGGGCGCATGGCGTCCCGGGCGGCGGCCACGTCGTCGGAGATCATCACGTTGACGGTCGGCGCGATGTCGAAGCCGTCGAGCGACTTGCCGGGTACCCGCGCGGCGCCCTCCTCGAGCAGCGGGACGAACTCGCCGAGGTGCTCGGGGGAGATGAGCGTCGGCAGCCAGCCGTCGGCGATCTCGCCCGCGAGCGCGGTGTTCTTGGGGCCGATCGCCGCGAGGTAGACCGGGATGGAGTCCTGGACGGTGGAGATGGTCAGCTTGAGCGCCTTGCCCGGCCCGTCGGGAAGCGGGAGCTCGAGCGTCTCGCCCCGGTACTCGAGCCGCTGGCGCGCGAGCGCCTTGCGGACCACGGCGACGTAGTCGCGGGTCCGCGCGAGCTGCTTGGCGAAGCGCTGGCCGTGCCAGCCCTCGGCGACCTGCGGGCCGCTCGAGCCGATCCCCAGCAGCATCCGCCCGTTGGAGAGCTGGTCGAGCGTCGCGGCGGTCATGGCGGTCATCGCCGGCGAGCGGCCTGGCATCTGGAAGATCGCCGCGCCGAGCTTGATCCGGCTCGTGGCGGCGGCGAACCAGCCCAGGATCGTGGCGGCGTCGGAGCCGTAGGCCTCCGCGGTCCACAGCGAGTCGTAGCCGAGGTGCTCTGCCTCCCGGACGATCCGCAGCTGGTCGTCGGCGGTGAGGCCGAGGCCCCAGTAGCCGACGTGGACGCCGAGTCTCAACTTCTAGTGCAGGATCGCGTGCAGGGCCAAGGGGTGAATTGCCTTCGGCGGGCGCCCTGCCTAGGGTGGCGCCCGTGCGGCGGGGCGACCCTATCAGCCAGCTACGCAGGGCAATCGACGCGCTTCCGCCCTCCACGCGGAGGGCGATGCTCGACGGCGTCCGGGCCAACGAGATCGTGATGGGCGCCTACACCGACAACGACGGCGGCATCTGTCCGATGCTCGCGGCGCACCGCAACGGTGGGCGCACGACGTTCCTCGCCTTCGCCCGCGCGTGGGACCGCCTCGGCGGCCCGACCGCCGAGCGCCGCGCCCGCCGCGCGAGCGAGCGCGAGCTCCGGATCCTCACCACCCAGCTCGAGGCCTCGCTGATGGAGGAGGAGCCCACCGACCTGTCGGCGGCGATCGCCGAGTACGAGGCGGCGAAGGCCCGCAGCGCTCCCGCGCCCGTCCCCGCGAAGCCGCGCGAGATCCAGGCCGCCCGCCTCACCCCCGCCGGCAGCGTGCGTCGCCTGCGCCCGCCCCGCCGCCGCGCGGACG
>JALYMV010000133.1 GCA_030773575.1 Actinomycetota bacterium | reverse complement strand
GGCCTGTCCGGCCTGGCCGGCCTGGCCGGCTTGGCCGGCTTGGCGGGACGCGCCGGCTTGGCGGGCTTCGCCGCCTTGCCCGTACGGCCGTTGGCCACCGGCGGAGCGGGCTGCGCGGGCGCGCCCTCCGCCTTCGTCTGGCCCGGTGCGCTTCCCGAGCGCCCTGGATCCCCCGGCTTGCCGCCGTCGGCGAGCGCGGTGGCGCCCAGCATGAGCGGCGACCCGAACACGATCGCCGTGACTACCGTCGCCCGGCGGCGCTTGGTCAGCGCGCCGGCCCCCTGCAGTGTGAACACCGAACCCTCCATCCGTAGAACATTCGTCCAGCCTGTTGATGGGAGAACGCCGCAGGTGGCCCGAAGTTGGTTGGTCGGTATTTCCGGCTATTTCGCCGCGACGCCCTCCTCGAGCAGCGCCAGCAGCCCGCCCTCGTCGAGCACCGGCACGCCGAGGCGCTCGGCCTTCTCGAGCTTGGATCCGGGCGAGTCGCCGGCGACGACGTAGCTCGTCTTCTTGGAGACCGAGGAGGTCACCCGGGCGCCCGCGGCGACCAGCCGCTCCGTCGCCTCCTCGCGGGTGAGGGTGGGCAGCGTGCCGGTGAGCACGAACGTCTGATCGCGGAGGGGCCCCTCGCCCGGGGCGGCGCCCTCCTGCTCGAAGCGCAGCCCGAGCGAGCGCAGGTCGGCGATCAGCGCGCGCATCTGCTCACCCTCGAGCTGCTCGGCGATCAGCCCGGCGACGATCGGGCCGATGCCGGGCGTCTCGGCGATCTGCTCGGGCGTCGCGGCGAGCAGCGCGTCGATCGAGCGGAAGTGCTGGGCGAGGTTGCGGCCCGTGACGAAGCCGACTCCCTCGATGCCGATCGCGAAGAGCACCCGGCCGAACGGCCGGTCCTTGGAGGCCTCGATCGCCCGCACGAGGTTCTGCGCCGAGACCTCGCCGTAGCCCTCGAGCTCCATGAACTGCGCCTCGGTGAGCCGGTAGAAGTCCGCGGCGGTGCGCACGAGACCGAGCCGCTGGAGCGCCGCGACCTGCTTCTCCCCCAGCCCCTCGATGTCCATCGCGCCCTGGGAGGCGAAGTGCTTGAGCAGCTGCCACTGGCGCTCGGGGCACTCGCGGTTCGGGCACTTGGTGAAGACCGTGCTCTCGAGCTTGATCGTCGGCGTGTCGCAGAACGGGCAACGCTCGGGCGGCCGCGGCACCGGCGCGCGGTCGGGGTTCTCGACCGCGTGGGGCGCCGGGGAGAGCACCTGCGGGATCACGTCGCCGGCGCGCAGGACGATCACCTCGTCGCCCGGCCGGATGTCCTTGCGCGCGAGGTCCTCCTCGTTGTGCAGGGTCGCGAGCTTGACGGTGACGCCGCCGACGTGGACCGGCTCGAGCGCGGCGAACGGGTGCAGGTCGCCGTACTTGCCGACGTTCCAGAGGATGTCGTTGAGCCGCGTGACCGCGGTGGTCGGCGGGAACTTCCAGGCCACCGCCCAGCGCGGGTCGCGGCCCACCGAGCCGAGCCGCCGCTGGAGCTCGTAGTCGTCGACCTTGACGACGACGCCGTCGATCTCGAAGTCCAGCGCTCCGCGACGGTCCTGCCACGCGAGGCACTGGGCGACCACCTCGTCCTCCGTAGCGAGCTTCTTGACGTCGCCGTTGACCCGGAAGCCGTGCGCGCGCAGCCACTCGAGCGCGTCGTGGTGCGAGGCGAGTGTCAGCCCCTCGGTCGCGCCGATGCCGTAGCACCACATCGACAGTGGGCGCTCGGCCGCCAGCGCGGGGTCGAGCTGGCGGATCGTCCCCGCCGCCGAGTTGCGGGGGTTCATGAAGGTGGAGAGGCCCTGCTCCGCCCGGCGCTCGTTGAGCGCGGCGAAGTCAGGGAGCGACATGTAGATCTCGCCGCGGACCTCGACGAGCGGCGGCGCGTCGCCGATGCGCAGCGGGATCGAGCCGATCGTGCGCAGGTTGTGGGTGACGTCCTCGCCCACCTCGCCGTTGCCGCGCGTGGCGCCGCGCTCGAGGATCCCGTCGCGATAGACGAGCGACATCGCCAGGCCGTCGATCTTCGGCTCGGCGACGAACTCGAAGGCCGGGTCCTCGATCCCCTCGCGGGCCAGGTGGGAGCGCATCCGCGCGACCCACGCGCGCAGCTCCTCCTCCGAGCGCACGTTGGCCAGCGAGAGCATCGGCAGCAGATGGGTGACCTTCTCCAGGCGGGAGACCGGCTCGGCGCCGACGCGCTGGGTCGGCGAGTCCGGTCGCCGGAGCTCGGGGTGCTCGGCCTCGAGCCCGCGCAGCTCGTCGAGCAGCGCGTCGTAGACGTCGTCGCCGACGATCGGGTCGTCGAGGACGTAGTAGCGGTGGTTGTGCTCCTCGAGCTGGCGGCGCAGCTCGGCGGCGCGCTCCTCGGGCGCCCCGCTCACTGCACTTCGCGCGCCGCCGGCTCGAGCAGGCGCGCGAGGTCGTAGGAGCGCAGGGTCTCGATCCCCGGCACGTCGGTGAGGTCGAAGTGCAGCGGGGTGACGGCGATCCTCCCGTCGGCGACCGCGGCGAGGTCGGTGCCGTCCTCGCGGTGGTAATCGGGCGACTCGCCGTAGATCCGGTAGAGCTTGCGCGCGCCGTCCTCCTGCTGGACGGAGAGCTCGTCGCGGTAGATCCGCTTGCCGAGCCGGGCGACCTCGACGCCGCCCACCTCGCCCGCCGGGCAGTTGATGTTGAGGAGCGTCCCGTCGGGCAGGGGGAACTCCTCGATCTGCTCGACGACCCGCGCGGCGAACGCCGCGGCGGACGAGAAGTCGAACTCCTCGCCCAGGCGGAAGTCCATCTCGCGGGCGGCGGACTGCTGGGAGACGGCGATGCCCGGGATGCCGAGGACGATCCCCTCCAGGGCCGCCGCGACGGTCCCCGAATAGGTGATGTCGTCGCCCAGGTTGGCGCCGTGGTTGATGCCCGAGACGATCAGGTCGGCCTCGAAGCCCTCGATGAGCCCGAGAGCGGCGAAGCGCACGCAGTCGACCGGCGTGCCGTCGGTCGCGTAGCCGACCGTGCCGTCGTCGAACGGGACCTCCTCCACCCACAGCGGCCGCCGGGTGGTGATCGAGCGGGCCATGGCGGAGCGGTTGCCGTCCGGCGCGACGGTCGCCAGCTCGACGCCCGGCACCTTGACGAGCGCCCGGCGCAGCGCCTGCAGCCCCTCCGCCTGGATGCCGTCGTCGTTGGTGAGCAGGACGTGCATGTCGGGGATGCAGGCTAGTGGAGGGGGGAGTCGGCCAGACTGCCCGGCATGGCGACGGTGGCGGCGGTCCTGGCCGGCGGGGCGGGGCGGCGGATGGGCGGCCCGAAGGCCGGCGTGGTGCTGGCCGGCCGGACGCTGCTCAACATCAACTGCCCGGCGGGCGACGTGGGCGGCGTC
>JALYMV010000132.1 GCA_030773575.1 Actinomycetota bacterium | reverse complement strand
CCGGTCATGTGCCTGAGGCACACTCCCGATCACCGTGCGGCGTCAGCCGGCGCCGACGACCCCCGGGCGACCGCGCGTACTTACGTGGACCGGCACTCAGTCGCTGGATCGGCGGCGCGCCATCAGCGGCATGACCGCCGCGTAGCCCAGCTCGACGCCGACCTGCACGAACCGGAGCACGAGTGCCACCGCCAGCGCGACCGCGGCCGGGACCGCCGCGGTCACCGCGATCACGACGCCGGCCTCGCGCGCGCCGAGCGCGCCCGGCAGCAGGAAGCCGATCACCCCGGCGGCGAAGCCGAGCGAGTAGGAGGCCACCACGGTGAGCATCTCGCCGCCCGGAACGGGGTGCAGCGCGAGCGTCATGGCGAGCACCGCGAAGCCCGAGACCACGAAGGACAGCAGGAACCAGGCGAGGTAGAGCAGGACCTTGCCGAAGCTCAGCGACACGGGCAGGGGCTCCGAGCCGATCCGCCTGAGGCCGAAGTCGGCGATCGGGTGGAAGATCCGCGGGTGCATGGCGACGATTCCCAGCACGGGGATCAGCAGCACGAGCCAGCGGGACGCATGGTCCTCGAACGCCGGGAGCCGGAGCACGAGGTAGGTGGAGACGATCACCGCCGCGGTGAAGGTCAGCGCGACCTCGTAGACGACGCTGGCGAGCGAGACCCGCTTGGGCACGCCCTCCTTCTCCGAGAGTGCGACCCGGCCGACCGCCATGAGGACGCTCGTGGGCACGTAGCGCGCGAGCAGCGTGGTGGCCCATATCGAGCGGCCCTTCCAGCGCGGCAGGTGGCCGCCCATGGTGCGCAGCATCGCCCGCCAGATGTCGATGTGCATCCACTCGAAGGCGAGCAGGCCGAGCAGGGACAGCGCGAGCCACCCGGGCCGGAAGTGCCACTCGATGTCGGGGAGCTGGGACCACTGGCTCGAGATCGCGAAGACGAGCGACGCGGCGACCGCGACGACGAGCGCGACCCGCAGGGCGGCGGCGCGGTTCAGCCGCCGGGCGCGAGGTGCCGGGGCGGCGTCGTGCTCTCCCGGAGAGGAAGTGACGGCCCCGGGCTCCACGGGTGGGTCGGTGATCGTGGCTTCGAGGCGCAAGGGGCCATGGATGGTATCGGCCGGCCCTGGGCCATCTCCTAGTCTGTGTCCGCCTCGCGGCCGGCCCGGCCGCCGGGTGCCTCCCCCATGCCGACGCAGCCCCGAACGAGCACGAGCGCCGTCGCGGCCGCGCCGCCCGGTTCGGCGGCGCCCGCGGACGCCCGCCTGAAACTCGTCCGCGAGGCGATCTCCCGGCCCGACGTCAAGGCCATCTCCACCGACATCTTCGACACGCTCGTCTGGCGCCAGGTCGCCGAGCCCGCCGACGCCTTCGAGCTCATCGGGGAGCGGCTGCGGTCGACGGGCCGCCTCGCCGACGGGCTCTCGCCCGCCGGCTTCGCCGCGCTGCGCCGCGAGGCCGAGATCGAGGCGCGCCTCCGCCGCATGCGAGAGGCCGGCCAGGCCGAGCTGCCGCTCGACGAGATCTACGCGCTGCTGCCGGGGTGGGTCTTCGCGGGCCACCCCGCGGCCGACGCCCTCGAGGCGGAGATCGAGGTGGAGCGCGAGCTGATCGTCCCCGACCTCGACGTCGCCGAGCTGCTGATCGCCGCCGGCCGCGCCGGCAAGCGCGTCGTCGCGGTGTCGGACACGTACTTCACCGAGGCGCACCTGCGGCGGCTGCTCGACCAGCCCGTGCTCGCCGACGTCCCGCTCGACGCCATCTTCGCCTCCTCGGAGCACCGGCTGGGCAAGAGCGGCGGGCTGTTCGGCATCGCGGTCTCCGAGCTCGGTGTCCGCCCGGAGGCGGTCGTGCACTTCGGCGACAACCCCGAGGCCGACGTCCACTATCCCGCGGAGCTCGGCATCGAGTGCCACCTCTTCGAGCGCCGCCCGGCGCAGCTCGCGCAGATGGTGGAGGCCGAGGCGCGGCTGCAGGGCGCCCGCCCGGCGCGCGAGCCGGCGCCCGAGGGGGAGGTCCGCGCGCAGGTCGAGCTCACGGCGCTGCGGGGCAAGGTCGCCGCCCGCCGCGCCGGGGCCGAGCTGCCGTCGGCGCTGCGCCCGTTCTGGCAGCACGGCGCGGTGGCCCTCGGGCCGGTGTTCACCGGCTTCGCGGAGTGGGCGCAGCACCACGCCGCCGATCTGGGCGCCACGCACCTGCACTGCTTCATGCGCGAGGGCGCCTTCCTCGGGGACCTCATCGACCGCGCGGGGGAGTACCTCGGCACGGACGTCCGCACGTCGCCGCTCTGGCTCAACCGCGAGGTGCTCGCGCGCGCAACCATCTCCACCGGCGAGCGCGACGAGCTCGGCCCGCTGCTCGTCCGCCGCCGCACCCCCACCGTCGAGGGCTTCCTGGGCTCGCTGGGCGTGCAGCTGCACCAGCTGCCGCGCTTCGCCTCGCACGCGCGCACGCGGCTCGACGATCCCGACACGCGAGACCACCTCCTCGACGCGCTCGCGGGCGACGACGCGGTGAGGGCGACGATCGTCGAGGAGGCTCGGATCAGCCGCGAGCGCGTCGTGCGCTACGTCGAGCGGCTGCTCGACGGCGGCGATCGCCTGACGGTCGTCGACCTGGGGTGGGCGGCGAGCGCGCAGGGGCTGCTGGCCAAGGCGCTCGCGCAGGGCGGGCTGCGCGTCGACATCTCCGGGCTCTACCTCGTCCTGCACCGCGGCGCGGCGCGGCACGTGTTCGACGGCACGCACGTGCGCGGCTACCTCGGGGAGTACGGCGCGCCCCAGGAGGTCGTCGACGCGGTCGTGCGCTCGCCGGAGATCCTCGAGCAGGTCTGCATGCCCGACCACGGCTCCCAGCGTGCGCTCGACGACGACCTCGAGCCCGTGCTCGCCCCGGCGACCCGCAGTCCGGTCCAGAACGCGGAGTCCGAGGCGGTCCGCGACGGCGTCCGCGCCTTCCAGGCGGAGTGGGCGCGCTACCGGCGGGCGCTGCCCGGGCGGCTCAGCGGCCTCGCCGGCGAGGCCGACGTCATCCGGCCGCTGCTCACTCGCGCGGTCGTCGCGCCCACGGAGCTCGAGGCGGCGATCTTCGGCGCCTGGATGCACGACGAGAACCAGGGCTCGGCAGCGGTCGAGCACGTGGTCTCGCCCGAGCTCGTGGGCCGCATGCGCCACCTCGATCCCGACGCGCTGCGCCGGCTGCCGATGCAGGAGCTCTACTGGCCGTTCGGCCTTGCCTCGCAGGTCGACGCGACGTGGGGTGAGCTGATGACGCTCGCGGCCTCCGGGCGGATCCCGTGGGAGGCGCTGTCCGGGGAGGCGGACACCGGCCCCCTCCGCATCGCAGTCTCGCAGGGCACGCGCGTCCCGGGCGACCAGCGGCTCTCCGTCGTGCCGAAGCGCAACCGCTTCGGGCTCTCCTTCGTGCGGACCACGCTGATGGCGCCGGCGATCCGCGAGATCGAGATCCGCCCGACGACCCACCCGGCCGTGGTGCGGCTGGACTACCTCGAGGTCCGCTGCCACGTCCAGGGCGCCGAGGAGCCGGTCGTCCTCCGCCTCGACTCACCCGGCGACTTCCTCCGCCTGCGGCGGGTCAACTGCTTCGTCCTCAACCCAGGGATCTTCGTGGTCAACCGGCCGGACCCGGTGCTGCTGCTCGACCTGGTGCCCGACACGACCGCCACCGTCTTCCGCGTCGACGTCGCCTGTGGCTTCGCGACGCTGGCGATGAGCGAGATGCTCCCGGCGCCCGCGCGCATGCGCCCGGTGGCCGAGGCGGGGGTCCGTCTCAAGCGGCTCGAGTGGGAGCTCGCGACGCTCAAGGGCTCGCTGCCGCCGGGCGCCGTGAAGGCGCTCAAGCGGATCCGGCGCCTCGGGGGAGGCTGAGCATGGCGATGCATTCCCGACTGGCCGCGGGCGATCTCGCCCTCTACCGGGCCGTCCGCGCCTCCGCGAGGCATCCCGGCGCCATACGGG
>JALYMV010000131.1 GCA_030773575.1 Actinomycetota bacterium | reverse complement strand
CGTTGCGGGCGGCGGCGGGCTTCCCGGCGGCGGGGCGAGTGCGCCCGGCGCTCGCGGCCCGGGTGGGCCTCGAGTCGCGCGGCAGGTCGAGCTCGCGGCGGACCTTGGCCGCCGAGACCTTGCGCTGGCGCGGGCTCGGGTAGGTCTCGGCGACCTTGCCGAGGTGCCCGTACGTGTAGGTGTTGCCGTAGACGTCCTGGAGTTGGACGAAGCGGCCGAGGCGGGGGGAGACGCCGATTCGGACGATGCGGCCGTCGTTGACCGCGATGACCGGCGAGCCCTTCTTGGCGAAGACCTCGATCCCCCGCCGGTCGCCGGTGGAGGCGACGACGTTGGCGGCGTTGCCCTGGGTGACCTTCTTGCCCTTCTTGTCCGTGTCGATCGCGCCGGCGTAGGTCGCCTTGGCGTGCACGGGGAAGCGGCCCTGGGTGAGGCCGGTGAGCGAGCCGACGAAGTCGACGGGCAGGCCGCCGATCACCCGGGCGCGCATGAGGACGGAGTCGACGTACCAGTCGGCGTGGTTGTAGGCGAAGACCGCGCGGCGGATGTCGCGCTCGCCGCCCGCGGCGCGGAGGTAGCGCGCGGCGGCGAAGATCGCGTCGACCGGGTTGTAGGGGTCCTTGAGGCCGTCCTTGTTGGCGTCGACGCCGTACGCCTTCCACGTCGCGGGCATGAACTGCATCCAGCCGAGGGCACCGGCGGAGGAGACGTTGAGGTTGCGGCCATAGTCCGTCTCGATCTCGTTGATGGCGGCGAGCAGCTCCCAGCGGATGCCGTACTGGATGCCGGCGGCCTGGTAGATCGGCAGCAGGAAGGGCGGGATGCGGAACTTCTCGATGAAGAAGTTCGGGACGCCGATGCGGGCCGCGCCGGGCGCGGCGAGGGCGAAGTCGGGGTTGCCGTCGGCCGGGCTGCCGTCCGCGTTGGTGGTCGGGACGGTCGGGGCGGTGACCGGCGGGTGGTCGTCGTGCTTGTCGCGCTTGGAGCGCTTGCCCTTCTTGCGCTTCTTCTTCTTGCGGCCGTCCTTCTCCGACTCGCACCGTGAAGCAGAGGTCGAGTCTTCGTCGTCCTTCTTCTCGTCGGCGTCGGCGTCGGCTTCGGCGTCGGCGTCCGTTTCGGTGGCGGGCTCGGCCGGGAAGTCGTCGGCGAGGGTGGCGGCGGACTGGCCCCCGAGGCCGGCCTCAGCGGCGTCCTCCTCGAGTTCGGCGACCGGGTCCTGCTCGCACTGCTCGGCGCGCTCCCGCGCGGCGGCCTCCTTGCGCGACTTCGAGCGGGCCTTGCGAGAGCGCTTGCGGCTCTTCGCGTGCGAGCGCTTGGTCTTCTTCGCCGGGCGCGACTTCTTGCGCTTGCCGGCGGACCGCTTGCCCTTGGCCGGCCTGGCGGCGTCCGGCGTGGCGGCCGGCGTGGCGGTTGAGGTGGGGGAAGGCTCAGGGGCCGCGGCCGTCGGCGTGGCCTCGGCGGTGGCGGCCGGCGTGGCGGCGGGGGTGCTCGCGACGGTCGGAGACGCCTCGGGGATCGGCGCCGTGGTCGCGGCCGGGGTCGGCTCCGCCATCAGCGCAGCAGCGGCCGGGGTGGCCGTGGCGGTCGCCGTAGGCGTCGCCTCCTGCGCCGTCGCCCCCGTGGCGCCCAGGACGGCGGCGAAGACGCCCGCGGAGACGAGCCCCGTCGAGAGAACGCGAGAGGACAGATTCGGCGTGTGGAAGCGGAATCTCATGACGGATCCCCCACAACGTCGGCATTCGTTCGACCCGCCTTGAGCCGGGGCCCTTGGCCGCGGGGCCGCCGGATGCTGGTCTAACCCTCAGGTCTAGACTCAGATGAGAGCAAGTATGCGCGCCGGTCCACCGCTTCCCGCCTCATAGCGCGGCACGCCGACCACCACGGTCGCCCCGGCGGCCGGCAGGCGGTCGAGATTCGCGAGGTTCTCGATCCCGTAGCGCCCCGAGGGCAGCCAGGAGACATGGGCGGCGAAGTCGCTCGACTCGCCGGGATCGAGGCTCGCGGTGTCGAGGCCGATGGCCCGCACCCCGGGCCGCTCGGCCTTGAGGAACTCCGTCACGTCCGAGGAGAAGCCGGGCGAGTGCAGCATGCCGGCCTCGTCGGCGTTGAGGTAGGCGGCCGGATCGTCCGCGCGCTCGCCCCAGCCCGTCAGCGCGAAGACGGCGCAGCGGTCGGGCAGCGGGCCGTGCCGGCGCTCGTAGGCGAGGACGTCGTCCGGGATCACCGTCCCGTCCGGGTCGCCGCCGAGGCGCTCCTGGACGTCGAGGACCGCGATCGGCAGCACGAGCTCGCCCGGCTCGATGCGATCGACGGTCGCGGCGCCCTCGGCGAAGTGCGCGGGCGCGTCGACGTGGGTACCGGAGTGCTCGTCGAACGTCCAGGAGCGGACGTAGAAGCCGTCGGCGGCGGCGGCGAACTTGTCGGCCACCTGGACGGGGTCGTAGACAGGGAAGAGCGGGGTCTCGGGCGAGAGGACGTAGGAGAGGTCGACGACGCGGGGAGCCATGCCGCGGCAGACTATTCCGGCTGACAGCCCGGGCACCAGAACGTCGTGCGCCCGCCCACCGTCGCCCGCCGCACCTCGGTGGCGCAGCGCGGGCAGGGGCGGCCGCGCTTGCGCGCCGGCATGAAGTCCCCCGTGTGCACGCCGCCCTTGCGGATCGCCGAGCGGATGGCGGCGCGCAGCTCGCGGCGCAGTCGGTCGAGCTCCTCCTCGCCCAGCGACTGCGCCAGGCGATGGGGCGAGAGGCGGGCGCGCCACAGCACCTCGTCGGCGAGCAGGTTGCCGATGCCGGCGAGGACGCCCTGGTCGAGGAGCCGCGCCTTGAGCGGCGCGGTGCCCCGCCCGACCCGCTCGCGGAACGCGTCGCGCGAGATCTCTCCGGCGTCCGGGCCGACGTGGGAGAAGTCCGGGTCGATCACCGCGCGCGAGAGGCGGCGCTTGTCGCGCAGCGCGAGCCGGCCGCCGTCCTCGAAGGCGAGCGAGAAGCGGTCCCAGCCGTTCGGCGCCGGCTCGCCGTCGACCACGATCGAGCCCGCCATCCCGAGGTGCAGGCCGAGGTCGGGCCCGCCGTCGTCGGTCTCCACCCACAGGAACTTGCCGCGGCGATGCGCCTTCGTGAGCGTGCGGCCGCGCAGGGCGCCGTCGATCTCGCCGCGCCCGTGCGGGCGGCAGACGTAGCCGTCGGCGTCGTCGGCCGCGGCGATCCGGCGGCCGAGGGCGTTCTCGATCTGCCGGCGTGCGCGCTCGGCCTCGGGGAGCTCGGGCATGGCCGCCCCAGCCTACGACCGCGCCGCGCGGGCTCGCTCAGCCGTCGGCCACCTCGTAGACCGCGGCGGCGGGGCTCGCCATCACCCGCTCGGCCATCTCGAGCTTCATGGCGTCGAGCCGCGCCTCCTCGGCGGCGGTGCGGCCCTCCCGGCGGGCGAGGTCGATGAACGCCTCGGAGACGTAGCCCTCCCGGCACCGCAGGGTGACCGTCGCATCGCGGTGCGACAGGCGGAAGACGAACCGCTCGAGCGCGCGGCCGCGCTCGGGGCGCGCGAGTCCCGCGTCGACGAGGTAGCGGCCGCCCGTCACCGCGCGGGTGACGAGCTCGAACCCGTCACGCGCGCCCGGGCCGCCGAACGCGGTCTCGATCCGCAGCTCCCGGCGCTCGGGCGGCGCGCCGCCCCCCAGAAGCGGCAGCGCGCGCTCGAGCACCTTGAAGGCATGGGCCACGCCGCCGGGCGAATGCGGGCCGTGGTAGCGCAGGAGGTCGTCGAAGGAGAACGCGAGGACGCGGCCGCGGTCGACCACCTCGAGGGTGCCGGTCATCGGATGATCGTGCAGGGCGCGGTGTGCGGGCGGCTTCAGCGCGCGAGCGTCGCCGGCCGGGCGTCGCCGGCGCCGTCGACGACGACGCGGTTCTTGCCCTCGCGCTTGGCCCGGTACAGCGCCGCGTCGGCGGCAGCCACCAGGTCCGACGGCTGGGCCATGCCGCCGGGATCCAGCGTGGCCACCCCGAACGACGCCGTCACGCTCAGCGTTTCGCCGTCGGGGAGGCGGACCCTGGCGCCCGCGATCGCCGCGCGTACGCGCTCGGCAACGCGCGCCGCCTCGCCGGGCCCGGCGCCCGGCAGCGCGACGACGAGCTCCTCGCCGCCGTACCGCGCGGGCTCGCCACAGCGGGCGACCTCGCGGAGCCGCGCGGCGACCTCCCGCAGGACATCGTCGCCGGTCAGGTGGCCGTGCACGTCGTTGACGCGCTTGAAGTCGTCCACGTCGAGAAGCACGAGCGAGAGCGGTGCGCCGGTCACGCGCGCGAAGACGAAGTCCTCCTCGAGGCGCTCCTCGAACCGGCGCTTGTTGGCGAGGCCGGTCAGGCCGTCGGTCAGCGCCTCGCGGTGCAGCTGCGCGTGGCGCTCGATGTCGCGGGCGGCCCCGTCGGCGTGGCGGACGAGGTGGGCCACGAGCTCGGACTCCTCAGAGGTGAACGGCCGGTCGCGGGCGAGCTCGACGAGCCCGCGAGAGCCGATCCGGTGCACGAGCGTGTGCGGCGCGTCATCGAGCCACTCGCCGTGGGTGACCCGCAGCTCCCGGTCGTGGCCGCCGGTGACGCTCGCGCGGCCGGCGACCGCGCCGACCGCCTCGGCGGCGGCCGTCAGGGTGATGCTGAGGACTGCGTCGAGGTCGAGCTTGGATCCGAACGCCTCGCCGATCCGGCGCACGGCGACGTGGAGGCGGTTGCGCTCGTGGCTCAGCTCCTCGAGGCGGGTCTGTGCCTGATCGACGCGCGCGTTGCGGTCGCGGGCGATGAGGAGGAGCAGCGCGGCGAGCGGCAGCACCACCGCGATGGAGGCGGGACCGTGGCCGGCCGCCATCAGGCCCACGGGCGTGAGCAGGGCGTCGACGATCCAGATGGTCGCGAGGATCTTGAGCGTGGCGGCGGGCCCGACTCCGAGTCCGACGCGGAAACGGGCGGCCGAGGACGCGAAGTCGAGCGCGCACTGGGCGAGGAAGGCGGCCAGCACGGGAAGGAGGATGCTCGGCCCCAGCACCCAGGGACCGGTCAGCGCGACCACGGCGGCGGGTCCGACCGCGTGCCAGGCGTCACCGCAGACGTAGAGCGCCCGGGACAGCGGCGCTCGACCGACGAACCGGTCGAGCAGGGCTCCGAGCGCCAGTCCCGCGGCGACGGTGACCGGGATCTGCGCCGGCGTGAGCATGAACAGCATGGGGACCAGCACGAGCTGGGACGCCACCATGGAGCCGGCGCCGACGGAGAACTCGACACGCGAGGCCAGTCCGTAGGCCAGCGCGAGCGCCGACGCCAGCCAGAACGACGCTGATGTGCTGGCGTCGTGGGCGTCGAGAACGAGGACGGCTGCGACGAAGGCGGCGCTGAGCCCGAGCTCGAGCGCCGCCTCTCGCCGCAGCACGCCGCGTGCGCGCTGCCCCCACGTCTGCGTCAGCAGATCGTCAGCCGCGGCCTCGAGGGCCGTGCGGGAGGGGGCAGCGCGTTCCTGCATCAGCGGCGGTAGGGATCCTCGTAGACGTCGTCGATCTCCCAGACCGAGCCGCCGGTGCCGTGGAAGCCGAGCCGGACGGTGGCCGGGTTCAGCGCGTTGGCGACGAGGGCCGTCTGGATCGCCATCGGCAGGCCGGGAGCCCACGCGCCGCCACCGGCGACGATGCCGATCGGCAGGACGTGGCGCTTGCCGCCAGCGTCGGCGAACCGGAGGTCGACGACGAGAGCGTCGTCGCCGCCGCCGCGGACCTGACGGGCGAAGAAGCGGACCGTCGGGTGCTCGACGAAGACGCAGAACGGCGCGGAGACGGCGGAGCCGCCCCGCCCGAGCCTGAGCGAGCGCTTGTCCTGCTCGCCGTTGACGTGGAACGTCTCGTTGCCCTCGACGACCGAGGCGTTCTGCCAGCTCCACCCGGCGGAGTCGCCCTCGAAGTCGCCACCGGGCACCTCCATGTACCAGGCAGGGTCGAGCCACGGCGCGAACGGGTGCGAGAGGGGTGCCTCCGGGCAGCCCTCGACGTTGACGTCGGCGCTGGCGGCAGCAGGGACGATCGTGACGACGCCGAGAACCGCGAGGGCGGTCACCAGCGCACAGGGCAGCTTGAACATGTGCTCTCCTCTTCCTTGAGGTCTCAGTTCTCGACGGGCTTCCGAATCCGTCCGTGTCCACCTTATCGGCTGCGCTGCGCCTGACTACGGGGAAGACGCCTGTCGTAGACGTTTGTCGTAGACGCGGCGCCGCCCGCCAAGATGGTTGGCGATCATGGCCGGTCCGCCCCGCAACCTCGTCAACCTCAAGTCCGTTGCCAAGGGCTACGGCAGCCGCTCCGTCCTGCGCGACGTCACGCTCGGGCTGTCGGCGGGGGACCGGATCGGAATCGTCGGGCGCAACGGCGACGGCAAGTCGACGCTGCTGCGGCTCATCGCCGGCCTCGAGGAGCCCGACGAGGGCGCGCTGACCCGCGCCGGCGGCCTCGGCCTCGCGCTCCTCGGGCAGGGCGACGAGCTCGACTCGGCGCGGACGGTCGGCGACGAGCTCGTCGGGGGGCGCGCCGACCACGAGTGGGCGGGCGACCCGGCCTTCCGCGCCGTCCTCGACGGCCTGCTCGGCGGGGTGGAGATGCGGCGCTTCCCGGCCGGCCTCGACACGCCGATCGCCCCGCTGTCGGGCGGCGAGCGCCGGCGCGTCGCGCTCGCGCGGCTGCTCCTCGACGGCCCGGAACTGCTCCTGCTCGACGAGCCGACGAACCACCTCGACGTGGAGGGGATCGATTGGCTCGCCCGCCACCTCGCTGCGCGCAGGGGGACGATGGTCGTCGTCACCCACGACCGCTGGTTCCTCGACGAGGTGTGCACTCAGACTTGGGAGGTCGCCGACGGCGCGGTCCACCAGTACGACGGCGGCTACGCCGCCTACGTCCTCGCGCGCGCCGAGCGCGCCCGCCAGGAGGCCGCCCGGGAGGACCGCCGCCAGCAGCTGCTGCGCAAGGAGCTCGCGTGGCTGCGCCGCGGCCCGCCGGCGCGCACCGCCAAGCCGAAGTTCCGCATCGAGGCCGCCAACGCGCTCATCGCCGGCGAGCCCGAGCCCCGCAACACCGTCGAGCTTCTCCGCTTCGCCTCGGCGCGGCTCGGCGACAAGGTGCTCGAGGCGGTCGGCGTCTCGGTGGCGTTCGGCGAGCGGCTCCTGCTGCACGACGTCACCTGGCGGCTGGACCCGGCGATCGCGTGGCGCTCGTCGGCGTCAACGGGTCGGGCAAGACCACGCTCGTCGACCTGCTGAGCGGCGAGCTCGAGCCGAGCGAGGGCCGGGTGGAGCGCGGCGCCACCGTGCGGCTCGCCCACCTCTCCCAGGACACCGCCGAGGTGCCGGGCCACCTGCGGGTGCTCGAGTCGCTCGAGGCGGTCCGGGCCGAGAGCCGGCTCGGCGACGGTCGCGAGATCAGCGCCGGAATGCTGTGCGACCGCTTCGGCTTCCGCGGCGGGCGCGCGCGGACGCTCGTGCACGACCTCTCCGGCGGCGAGCGGCGGCGGCTGCAGCTCATGCGGCTGCTGATGGAGGAGCCCAACGTGCTCCTGCTCGACGAGCCGACGAACGACCTCGACATCGACACGCTCACCGCGCTCGAGGACCTGCTCGACGGCTGGCCCGGGACGCTCGTCGTGGTCAGCCACGACCGCTACTTCGTCGAGCGCGTCTGCGACGACGTCTTCGGCCTCGAGGGAAGTGCGATCCGGCATCTGCCGGGCGGCATCGACCAGTACGTCGAGCGCCGGCGGGCCGCGGGCGTGGCGGCGGCGCCGGGCAAGGCCGCCAGGCCGGTGGCGCCCGGGGCGGTCG
>JALYMV010000130.1 GCA_030773575.1 Actinomycetota bacterium | reverse complement strand
GCCTCGAAGCCCCGGCGGGACGAGCCGGCACGCGCGAGCGCCCGCATCGCGCACCGCGCCGCACCTCCTTCACTCGATGCTGCAGTTCAGCGGCGAAGCGGCCCTATGCGAGCGCCGGCTCCGGCGCGCCCACGCGCCGTACGCCCGCCAGCCCCGAGGGCGCGCCCGGGCGGCCGAGCAGGAAGCCCTGCGCGAGGTCGCAGCCGAGTGCGCGGAGCTCGTCGAGCTGGCCCTGCTGCTCGACGCCCTCGGCGACGACAGAGAGATTCAGCGCGTGGCCCAGCGACACGACGGAGCGCACGATCGCGGCGTCCTCGGCGTTGTCGAGCATCCCCATCACGAACGAGCGGTCGATCTTGAGCGTGTCGATCGGGAACTGGCGCAGGTAGGTGAGCGACGAGTGGCCCGTGCCGAAGTCGTCGAGCGCGAGCGAGAGGCCGAGCGACTTGAGCTCGGCGAGCGTCGCCGAGACGGCCTCGGGGTCGCGGGCGAGCGCGGATTCGGTGATCTCGAGCTCGAGGTCGACGGCGTCGGTCGAGAGCTCGTGGCGCTCGAGCGTCGAGCGCACCATGCCGACCAGTCCGGGGTCGGAGAGCTGCTCCGCCGAGAGGTTGACCGAGATGGAATGGGGGAGCCCGCTCCCCGTCGCCTTCCGCCAGGCCGACACCTGCCGGCAGGCCTCGTCGAACACCTGGGCGCCGAGCGGCACGATGAGCCCCGACTCCTCCGCCATCTCGATGAACTCCCCCGGGCCGAGGAGGCCGCGCTCGGGATGCTCCCAGCGGGCGAGGGCCTCGGCGCCGACCACCTTGCAGTCGGCGACGCGGACGAGGGGCTGGTACTCGACGAGCAGCTCGCCGCGGCCGAGGCCCGCGCGCAGCTCGTTCTCCGTGTTGAGGCGGTTGAGGACGCGCAGGCGCATGCCCTCGTCGAAGACCTCGCAGCGCGCCCGGCCGCTCTCCTTCGCCCGGTACATCGCGGCGTCGGCATCGCGGATCAGGCTCTCGGCGTCGCCCTGGCCGTGGCGGGCCGTCGCGATGCCGATCGAGGCGGCCACGTGGGCGACCTGCCCGTCGAGGTCGAACGGCGCCTCGAGCACGGCGGCGATCCGCTCGGCGAGGGCGACCGCATCGCGTTCGCTGGCGAGGTCCTCGCTGAGGATCACGAACTCGTCGCCGCCGAAGCGCGACAGGCGGTCGTAGGAGCGCATGGCGCCCGACACCCGCCGCGCGACCTCCTTGAGCAGGTCGTCGCCCGCCCCGTGGCCGAGGGAGTCGTTGATGAGCTTGAAGCGGTCGAGGTCGAGGAAGAGGACCCCCAGCAGGCCGCCGCGGCGCCGGCCGCGCGCGAGCGCGTTGCCGATCGAGTCGAGCAGCAGGACGCGGTTGGGCAGGCCGGTGAGCGCGTCGTGCATGGCCTGGTGGGCGAGCTCCGTCTGGAAGGCCTCGCGCTCGGTGACGTCGTTGGTGACCACGACGGCGACCTCGCCGCCGGCGCCCTGGGCCGAGGAGACCGAGACGTGCGCCTTGAAGCGGCCCTCGGCGCCGCGGCGGCCGACGAGGTCGACGACGCTGGTCGGCTCGCCGGCGACGGCGCGGGCGCACATGACCTCGGGATCCGTGCCCGGATCGGGGACGAAGCACTCGCTGAGCACGCGCCCCTCGAGGACGCCGTCGGCGGGCTCGAAGGTCGCCTCGGCGGAGCGGTTGGTGCTCAGGATGCGGCCGTCGCGGTCGGCGGTGAGGACGGCGACCGGGGCGGCGTCGATGATCGACGCGAGGTCGGCGCGCGCCTGGGCGAGCTCGTTGACGTGGCGGCGGATCCGGCTGGCGAGCGGGCGGAAGACGAGCAGGAGCTCGAGCAGCAGGACGGCGAGCGTCGCGGCGGTCAGCGCGTTCTCGACGTGGCCCACCCGGTCCTGGATGGCGTCGCCCTCGGCCTCGTAGGCGTCGGCGGTGCGCTCGTAGGCGAGGCGGACCCGGCCGGCGGCGGTCTCCTGCAGGGCGGCGACGGCGGCGTCGCCGGCCGGCACGGAGCCCGGCCTGCGATCCAGCAGCGCGTCGACGCCGGCGAGGAAGCTCGTGATCTCCGTGTTGAGCTGGCTCGGGGCGTCGAAGTACGCCGAGCGCAGGTCGTCGGAGAGCGGCCGCAGCCCGGCGCTCGGGTCGCCCGTCAGCAGGCTGCGGTGCTGGCGGCGGAGCTGGTCGACGAGCATGCGCAGCCGGGCGCGCGCCTCGGCGGCCTCGCCGTTCCCGGGCGCCTCGTGGGTGAGCTGGTGGGCGGTGACCGAGATCTGCTGGACGAGGCTCTGCTGCAGGCCGGTGAGGCGGGCCGCGGTGACCGCCGCGGTCTGGCGCTCCATCGCCCGGCTGAAGAACATGTGGGCGCCCAGGCTGAGGAGCGCGATGGCGGCGAGCGCGACCGCGTACCGCCGGCGGAGCTCGTTGTCGAGACGACGATCGGGGTCGGACGCTCGCCGAAGGGACATGCCCGTGGTAATCGGCAGCCACGGCGCTGCTTGAGCGCCACTAGGGCCCAGGCCCCATAGAGTGCGACTTTCGCCGTGCTGGAGGGTTCTTCATCACCATGCGCACCCGCCGCCTGATTCCGCTCGCCGCGCTGCTCGCCCTCGCGGCGCCGGCGTCGGCCTCGGCCGACCTCGTCTACGTCAAGGACCTCGTCCCGGCCGCGGGCCGGACCACGACCGTCTGGATCGCGCGCGACGACGGCTCGGGGGCCCGCAAGCTCGCCGAGGGGACCCAGCCGGCGATCTCCCCCGGCGCGGGAACCGTCGCCTTCCTGCGGACCTCGGGCCGCCGCACGGAGCTGCGGCTGATCCCTGCCCGCGGCGGCAAGGAGCGCCGGCTGACCGCCTCGACCTCCGTGGAGTCCGTGCAGTTCTCCCCCGACGGCCAGCTCCTCGCCGCGGAGATCGGCGGGCGGCGGCTGATGATCTTCGAGGTGACGACGGGCCGGATGGCCACGCTGGCGACCGGCTTCATCAAGGGCCTTTCGTTCTCCCCCGACGGCCAGCGCATCGCGTTCGGCCGCGGCGAGGACGCCACCGCCCGCGGGCGCTCCGACATCCACTCCGTGTCCGTCAACGGCGGCGACGCCGACCAGCTCACCGACGACGGGC
>JALYMV010000129.1 GCA_030773575.1 Actinomycetota bacterium | reverse complement strand
GGTTGTCGACGACCGGGCCCGAATCCCCGGCGGGCGGGTCCGAGAACGAGTAGAACCCGCCCGTCATGTCGGCGGCCACGACGCTGCCCTTGTAGAAGACCATGTCCCAGATCAACGGCCGGAAGCTGATGAAGGCCGCGAAGAACGGGATCAGCACCGGATCGATGACCTGGTCGTAGATCGGCCGCGTCGGCGTCCCGGCGGGGACGATGAAGCCCACCTCCTTCGGGCGCTCGTTGCGCCCCGCGAAGGCGGCCGAGGCGTCGAGGACGGTCACGCCGGAGTGATAGCCGGACAGGTAGATGCGGTCGCCGACGATCTGCTGGTTGTGCGGCGAGAAGTTGATGTTCTGCGCCGGACGCGCCGCGGCGTTCGTCCACGTGGTGGTCAGGGCCGTCTCGGACGCCGCCTTGACCTCGGCCGCCTTCGCCGTCCCCCTGCCGTCGTTGGCGTTCGCGTAGGTGCCCTGACCGAGCGCCTTGAAGTCGGTCGCGTCGACGATCCACATGGGGGTCGCCTTGTCGCCGTTGCCCTGCTTCTTGCCGCAGCCCTTCGCCTGGTCCGCGGTCGGCTGGTCGCCGAAGGAGTCGAAGCCCTCGGCCGGCATGGTCACGTACCGGCGGCCGTTGCGGATCGCCACGTCGATGGTGTGCGAGTACCAGTCCCGCCTGCACTCCGGCGTGAGGTCCCACTGGGCCAGAAGCTTGCGGTTGGAGCCGCCCACCACCGCCCTCGGATCGGTCACGTCGTAGACGAGGAAGCCCGTGTCGAAGCCGCCGGCGACGTACAGGAGCGTGCGGCCCGTGAGCGGATCGTCCTGGATGAACATGTCGTGAACATCGTCGATGGGGATCAGGCCGACGTCGTTCAGGGCGGGGCCCAGCTGACCCGGGACCACCTGGGAGACCTGGATGCCCTCCCCGTTGGCCACCGAGAACAGGTAGTGACCCGGTCGCCGCGGCTGCTCGGCACTGCTCGGGCCGTCGGGCACAACGTGGTCGCGCGAGGTGTGCACGCCGCCGACGCTGACGACGGGCTGCTCGTCCGTCAGCCGGTTACTGGCGACGTCGACCACCTGCACCGCGGGCCGCGCCGGATCGGCGATCGACCCCGGGTTCGTGCCGGGGATGACGCTGATCTGCTGCATGGAGAGGAAGGCGGTCTTGCCGTCCCTGGAGAGGTCGACGAAGGCGCCGCAGTCGACATCGATGAGGGTGCCCTCGCATCCCGGCCCGTTGTAGCGGCGAAGGAACTTCGGCGCCGCCGGGTTCGAGACGTCGAAGAACAGGATGCCCGCGCGCGGGAAGGCGATCGCCACCGCCGCCACGTCGCCCTCGACGTCCATCTCGCCGAGGACCTCGTCGTCCTGGGTGCCCGGGTCGCTGCGGAGCTCCGTCTTGAGCGGCAGGAAGGCCTGCTGCTGGATCCGGCACGCCGCGGCGTGGATCTCGATCTTCAAGTGGTCGTGGCCCTGCTCGTCGCGGTACTGCTCTCGCGCCGATTGGTCCGAGCATGGCCCGTCGACCACCGCGGGCGTGCGCGGGCCGACGGTGAACGGATCAGAGTTGGGCGGCACGAGGGCCTGGGCGCCGGTGAACGACTGCCCCGGCCGGGTGACGTGGGCGCTCGCCGGCGCCGCAAGCGCGACGGCGACGAGCAGGGCGAGTGCGATGGCCAATAGATGGCGGGACATGAGTCAGCTCCTGGGGGCGGGTGCGAGCGCGATGCAGGCATCAACGCACATGAGCGCCGGAACTTGCGCAGGTAAGGCGACGTCCTACGTTGCACGCCCTATCCCCGCGCTCCTGCTCGCCCTCCGGCCCTCCTGCTCCTGGCCCCCTCCGCGTCCGCCCAGGCGGCAGAGGTCAACCAGACGCTCCGGATCCCGACGAAGCACGGCGAGGTGTCCGTCGAGGTCCGCCGGCCCGCGGGCGACGCGCAGGTCCCGATCATCCTCACCTACTCGCCCTACAACATCCTCGCCGGGGCGACGCGGCTCAGGTAGCCTCGGGCCGCTGTGCCCGACCGCGTCATCGTCTTCGACACCACGCTGCGCGACGGTGAGCAATCACCGGGCATCTCGCTGAACACGGCCGAGAAGCTCGAGATCGCCCACCAGCTCGCGCGGCTGGGCGTCGACGTCATCGAGGCGGGCTTCCCGATCGCCTCGCCCGGCGACTTCGAGGCCGTCCGGGCGATCGCCCGCGAGGTCGGGGGGCCGGTCATCGCCGGGCTCGCGCGCGCGCAGGCGGCGGACATCGAGCGCGCCGCCGAGGCGGTCCGCGATGCCGAGCGGCCGCGCGTCCACACCTTCATCTCGACGTCGGACATCCACATCGAGCACCAGCTGAAGTCCACGCGCGAGGACGTCAAGGGGTCGGCGCGCGCGGCGGTCGCGCACGCCCGCTCGCTCGTCGACGACGTCGAGTTCTCGCCTATGGACGCCACGCGCGCCGACGTCGGTTTCACCGCCGAGGTGCTGCAGATCGCGCTCGACGAGGGCGCGACGACGATCAACATCCCCGACACGGTCGGCTACACGATGCCCGACGAGTTCGCGCGCTTCCTCGGCCGCCTCTACGAGCTAGTGCCGGGGCTGCGCGACGTCGTGCTCTCCGTGCACTGCCACGACGACCTCGGCCTCGCGGTGGCCAATTCCTTCGCCGGCCTGCAGGCCGGGGCGCGGCAGGTCGAGTGCGCGATCAACGGGATCGGCGAGCGCGCGGGCAACGCCTCGCTCGAGGAGGTCGTGATGCTCCTGCGCACGCGGGCGGCGGACGTCGGCTTCGAGACGGGCGTCGACACGCGGGAGATCGCCCGCACCTCCCGGCTCGTCTCCCGCCTGACGGGGTACGCCGTGCAGCCCAACAAGGCGATCGTCGGGCGCAACGCGTTCGCGCACGAGTCGGGGATCCACCAGGACGGCGTGCTCAAGGAGCGCTCGACCTACGAGATCATGGACGCGACGACGGTCGGCCACGAGGCCAACGCGCTCGTGCTCGGCAAGCACTCGGGCCGCCACGCGCTCAAGAGCGCGCTCGAGGAGCTCGGCTTCCCGCTCGACGGCCAGACGCTCAACACCGCGTTCAAGCGGTTCAAGGAGCTCGCGGACAAGAAGAAGAGCGTCACCGCGATGGACCTCGAGGCGCTGATGACCGACGAGCTGCGCGCGCAGGTGCAGGCCTACTCGCTCGAGTGGTTCGACGTCGAGGCCTCCTCGCGCCGGCCCCCGCACGCGACCGTCTCCCTGCGTACGCCGTCCGGCGAGACGGTCCAGGGCGACTTCACCGGCGACGGCCCGGTCGACGCGATCTTCCGCGCCATCAACGCGGCGACGCGGCGCGAGGCGCGGCTGCGCGAGTTCCGCGTCGACTCGGTCACCGGCGGCCAGGACGCCCTCGGCGAGGCGTCGGTGGTGCTCGAGCTCGCAGGCCAGTCCGCGGCCGGCCAGGGCGTCTCGACAGACATCATCGAGGCGGCCGCGCTCGCTTACGTCCGCGCGCTCTCCAACGCCGAGCGTCGCGTCGAGGCGGCGGCCGACGAGGCCGCCATGGCCGGCCCCTCCGAGCCCGAGCTCACGCCGACGCCCTAGGAGCCTGCGTCAGTAACGGCGGCTGATGGCGTTGGTGGCGCGTTCGGCTCCGTCGAGATCCGGGACGGTGCGCGGAGCGCCGGTCAGGTCGGTGCCGGTGGCCTGTCGGCGGTCGTGGTGGC
>JALYMV010000128.1 GCA_030773575.1 Actinomycetota bacterium | reverse complement strand
GATGAGGATCGCCGCGCCGGTCACGCGAGCTCCGCGTTGACGCACGCGACCGTCCAGCGGCCGCCGTGGCCGTGCAGCTCGGTCCGCCGCAGCGGCGTGACGTCGAAGCGCCAGAACGCGTCGAGCGGCGCGCCGAGGGCCCGGACCAGCGCGGCCTTCACCACGCCGCCGTGGGTGATCGCGATCGCGCGCCCATCCCGCTCTGCCTGCGCGTCGAACCAGCCGGCCACCCGGCCGGCGAACGCGGTCAGCGACTCGCCGCCGTGCGGACACGCGTCGGCTCGGTCATCCACGCCAGGGTCGCGTCCGGATCCGTCGCGTGGACGTCCTCGAGCGTCCGTCCCGCCACGCGCCGAAGTCGCAGTCGGCCAGCGCCGCGACGGGCGTGGCGTCGAGCGCGAACGCCTCGGCGGTCGCCCCGCGCGCGCAGCGCCGGGCTGCACAGCGACTCGCCGCGGCCGGCCCTCCCGCGTCGAGCGGCTCGTCGACGAGGAAGGCGGCCCGCCGGACCGCGTCGGTCGGGGCGTGCCGGATCAGCACGAGACGCCGCACCCCGCCTGTCAGACGGACGCCTGGGCCACCGCCGGGCTCTCGGCCTCGGTCGCCGCCGCGCGCATGCTCGCGATCCCGTACCCGACGCCGAGGGTCGTCCAGAGCACCGCCTGCGTTCCGAGCGAGCTTAGGCGGAACTCCCACAGCAGCGGGGCGGGGAACTCGGCCGGCACCTCGTTGATGTCCGGCAGCACGAGCGCCACGAAGCCCGACAGCACGACGAACGTGCCGATGCCGGCGACGGGGCGCAGCCACACCGGCGCGTCGTCGCGGACGCTCCACATCACGCGCGCGGCTGCGACGAGCGACAGCAGGCCCGTCGCGAGCATCGCGAGGTACAGCCACGTCCGCTCGCCGATCGTCTCGGGATCGCCCACCGCGGGCGGGTTCGCCGGGTACTTCAGGAAGGGCACGAGCACGAGCGCGGCGAAGAGGCCGAACGCGAGGCGCGTCGAGAGCTGCCAGTCGTCGCGGGCGGTACCGCGGCCGCGGACGAGCGCGAACGCGAGCGTGAACATCGCGCCGACGCCGGCGCCGTAGAGCATCGTCCCGAGGAACAGGCCGGCGCGCTGCTCGGGCCGGCTGACGACCCAGTCGGAGATGTCGCCGAGGACCGGCGTCAGCGACGCCTGCGCGCTGGCCGCCTCTTCGATGTCGATCGCGTCCTGGACGCGGGGCTCCCCGAAGATGAAGGCGAACACGCCGGCGACGAGGCCGGCCAGGAGGCCCACGAGGAGCCCCCGCTTGAGCAGGGGCCAGATCGTCATGTCCGCCGCCCGCTAGTGGCAGGGCACGCCGAGCAGGTGGCGCGCGTCGTGGACGACCTCGTGGAGCCACAGGCCCGTCTGCGAGACGGCCCCCTGGTCGAAGCCGACGAGGTAGAGCACGAGGACGGCGAAGGCCGCCGCGAGTGCCGCCGGGCGCAGATCGCGCAGGGGAATCGGGGTCGGCGAGGGTGCGGCGGTGTTCACGAAGACCTCCTCGGGATGATGCGTCCCGTACGGCAGGTGTTCGCGATGGCGGAGTTCCTGACTCCCGGAACACTAGCCCCGGTCACAGTGGCGCGACCGTGCCGGACTCTCACCGGCTTCCTCGCGCCATCGCGCTGACAGCGCGGCAGCCTATCGTCTCGCGCGGCGACATGGCGACGACGTCGTGAGAAGCCTGACCATCATCGGGATCGGCGCCGGCGATCCGGAGCACGTCACCGTGCAGGCGGTTCGCGCGCTCGAGGCCGCCGACGTCGTCTTCCTCGTCACGAGGCGTCTGAGCAGGACGAGCTCGTGGGCCTGCGCCGGACGATCCTGGACCGCTACGCGACCGGCTCACCGCCCGTCGTCGAGGTCCGCGACGTGCCGCGGAGCGCGAGGAGACCGCGGCCGCGCAGCACGACGCCGTCGCGCGCTGACACGCCGCCCGGGCCGAGCAGTACCGCGCGCTACTCGCGGAGGAGATCGGTCCGGGGGAGCGCGGGGCGTTCCAGGCGTGGGGCGATCCGACGCTCTACGAGAGCACGCTATCAGTCGTTTTGATGCCGGCCGACGACCGGGATTGGCTGCCGGACGGGCACCTCGCGTGGTCGTCATCTCGCGGCTGATCGGCGACTGCGGTCAGCAGGTCCGCTCGGTCATGGCGCTTCTACAACTTTGTCGAGGCGCTACACTACTACATGACTGTAGAAGTCCTTGACGATGTTGTAGAGCGATGATCGAGCGAGGTTGGCGATGGGGTCGGAGATGAAGGGGCTTGGCGCCCTGGTCGGGCTGAAACTTGTCTGTTGCGGCGGGCCGCTGCTTGCGATGGCCGTGGCGTCCGGTGCCTTGGCGCTGGTCGACGTCGCCGTGGGTGCTGTGGCGCTGCTCGCGGTCGCCGCGGTCGGGCTGCTCGTCGTTCGCCAGCGCGGCGCGGCTTGCGCGACGCCATCACCGGTCGGGAGGTCGCCGGAATGCGGCTCGCCCGAGCGCCGGGGTGGGCGCGCCGCCGGCGCGTCGGCGACCCGCATGCGGGAGGTCGTATGACCGCCAGAACGTCGCTTCTATCGCGCCCGGGCAAGGCGGGTGCCGGCGCGTTCACCGCGGCGGCGCTTGTGCTGTTCGGGTGTTGCGCCGGCGCTCCGCTGCTGCTCACGCTGGCTGTGGCGAGCGGCGCCGGTCTGCTCGTTGCGGGGGGTGTTGCCGCCGCTGCGGTCCCGCTGGTTGTCGTCGGGGCATCGCGCCTGCGGCGCCGCGGGGCGGTGCCTCGACTCAAGCGTGATGCGGCTTGCGCACCGGTCGCGACTGGCCCGTCACCTGTCGCGGTTGGCGACGACGGCCGCAAGGAGGTCTCAGCATGAGCACGGAATCGCAGCGAGCGCCGCGGAGCAAGCGGTTCTGGCTCGCGGCCGCGGCTGTGTCCGTTGTGGTCTTCGCGGCGCTGCTCGTCGCGGCGACGACGCGGTCGACGTCACCCCCGCCCAGTGCAGATGGCTCGAGGAGCGTCCGGTTCGCGGGGAGCGCTGCCGACGGGTCGGGACAGGTCGGTGAGCGGCTGGGCGGCTTCTCGCTGGTGAGCATCGACGGCGAACAGGTCAACGCGCCGGCGGACACGCCCGGCGTGGTGTTCTTCATGGCGGGCTGGTGTGGCAGTTGTCTGCCTGAGGCCGCAGCGCTTGAGCAGATCCGCGATCGCTTCGGCGACCGCGTGTCAGTGCTGGCCGTCAGCTCCGATCCGACTGACTCCGAAGCGGCGCTGCGCGAGTTCCGCGTGGCGGCTGGGGACGCCGGCTATTCGTTTGCCTGGGACCGCGAGGGCGCGCTGGCGCGACGGTTGGCGGTCAGCGCGCTCGACACGACGCTCGTCTACGACGCGGGGGGGAAGGTCGTGTTCCGCGACGCCGGACCGACCGATGCAGCGACGTTGCAGGCGGCGTTGAGGAAGGCAGGGCTGGCGTGAGCACCTCGATCGGGTTCGCGTTCGCCGCGGGCCTGCTGGCGACGGTCAACCCGTGCGGCTTCGCGATGCTTCCGAGCTTCCTGTCGCTGTATCTCGGAGAACGCGACACCGACGCTGGCTCCGGCCTGCTCGGGCGCATCAGCCACGGGTTCCTGGTCGGCGTCGTGCTCAGCGCGGCGTTCGGCGGCGTCTTCATGCTCGCGGGCCTGATCGTCTCGGCGGGCCTGCGGTCGTTCCTGTCGGTGGTGCCGTGGCTGGCCATGGCCATCGGCGCGACGCTGCTGGTCGTCGGCCTGGCCATGGTCGCTGGGCGGCACATCGGCCTGACGGCCGCCGGCCGCGTGGGCGTCCGACAGCAGGCCGGTGGGCTCGAACGCGTCGCGATCTTCGGCCTGACCTATGCGGTGGCGTCGCTGTCGTGCACGCTGGCAGTCTTCTTGGTCGTCGTCGGCCAGGCGACGGCGGCCGGCGACCCGCTCGAGCTGTTGGCCGTGTTCGGTGCCTACGCCGCGGGCAGCGCCAGCGTGCTGATCGCGCTCACCATGTCGGCGGCGCTGGCGAAGGGCACGCTGGAGCGGACACTGCGGCGGCTGCTTCCGGTGATCAGCCGGGTGTCGGGCGGATTGCTGGCCGCCTCGGGCGCCTATCTGGTGCTCTACTGGCTGCCTGCGCTCGGCGGCGGCCGGCCGTCATCGGACAGTTGGGCGGCGGGTATCAGCGAGGACGTGTCTTCGTCGCTCGCCGAGTTCTTCCGCACGAACACGTCGGCCTTCGCGCTCGCGCTCGCTGTGCTCACGGTCCTGGGCCTCGCGCTGCTCGCGGTACGCCGCAGTCGGCAGCCGGCGTCGCGCGGCGATGACGCCGGCGGACCCGCGTCCGACATCACTCGTCCGCGCGACGTCGCCGAGCTGTCCTCGTGAGCGACAGCAGCCGCTACGTTGCCGGTCACCGCCTGCCCGGCGCCGAAGCAGACGTCCTCGAGACGCTGCTGGACGCGGACGGGCCGCTGACCGTAAGCGAGCTTCAGGCGGCGCTGCCCGGGGCACGCGCGCACACGACCGTGGCGACGTTGCTCTCGCGACTGGCTGACCGCGGGCTCGTCGCTCGCCGGACCCGCGAGCGCGTCTACGAGTGGCACCCGGTGGCCGATCGCGACGGTCTGACGGTTGCCGCGCTGCGGGCGGTCGTCGATCAGCTCGACGAGCCGGGGCCGGCGGTCATCGGCTTTCTCGAGGAGCTGACGAAACGCAAGGGCCGCGGCTCTCGGCGCACCTAGCGATGGACCTGGTGATCCTGCTCGGGTTGGCCGTCGTGCTCCTGGTCGTCCCGGCCCGTGTCGATCGCTGGGCACTGAAGCGCGGGGCGTCGCCGATGACGCTGGCGGCGCTGGCCGCGGTGACCCTCGCCGGCCTGGCGGCGCTGCCCATCGCGTTCGTGATCTGCACCACCGCAAGCTCGGCCGGCGACGACGATGTCCTCGCGCGCCTCGCCGCGGTGGCGGGCCTGCTGATGATCGGGGTGGGCGCCGGACGCGCGCTCGCCAAGGTGGTGGCGGTGCGGCGCCGGTGGGCGGCGCTGGCGGCGCTGGCCCGCGAACTCGACCTGCCGCGCACCGACCACGGGGTCACGGTCCTGCCCGTGCCTGAGGTGCTCGCCTTCGCCGCCGGGACGGACGCGTTTGTCTCCCAAGGCTTGCTCGAGCACCTCAGCGAGTCAGAGCGCGCCGCCGTGCTGGCCCACGAACGCGAGCACGCGGTCGCGCGTCATGCACGGCTCCTCGCGGCGGCCGGCGCGGTGTCACACGGGCTGTTCGCCGCGCGTCCTGCCCGCGCGGCAGAGGCGGCGCTGCGGCGCGAGGCCGACGTCCTGGCCGATCGGGCCGCCGCCGCCGCAAATCCCGGTGGCGCAGCCGCCGTCGCGGCGGCGCTTCGTCGTCTGGCCGACGACGGCGGCGATGCGGCGGTGCAGCATCGGCTCCGCCGCCTCGAGGACCGCTCGAGCGCCCGGCTGCCCGGGAACCGGGTCACTGGCGCCGTCACGGTCGCGATCGGCGTGCTGGTGATCTCGGCGGTATGCGTCGCGCTGCGGGTCGCCGATCCGCTGCTCGGCGTGCTCGCCTGCACGACGGCGCTCGCCGTGTTCGGCTTCTTGATGCGGCCGGTTCTGGCCGGCGACCGCGCGTGACGCCGCGCCGAGCGCGCGCGGGCGTCACGCGGCGCAGCAGGACAGTTTGCTCGGGTCACGCGAGAACGACTGGGCGGCGAGGAACAGGCCTTCGCCGAGCGTCAGGTAGGGGTTCCAGGTTGCGGCGAGCTGCTCGACGGTCATGCCGGTCTCGATGGCCAGCGTGCCGGCGAGGATGACGTCCCCCGCGCCCGGCCCGACGACGTGCACGCCGACGATGCGACCGCTGTCGCGCTCGGCGACGACCTTGATCAGCCCCCGCAGGCTGCGGCTGACGATCGCCCGCGGGACATGCTCGAGCGGAAGCGTCCGGCACGAGCACGCGATGCCGTGCTCGAGCGCCTGCTCCTCGGTCAGCCCGGCCGATGCGATCGTCGGGTTGGTGAAGGTGATCCGCGGCAGGGCGCTGTAGTCGACGCGCCGGCCGGCGCCGTCGAAGGCGTTGTCGACGACCAGCCCGCCGTGCTTGGCGGCCACGTAGACGAACTGCGGATGCCCGGTGACGTCACCGGCCGCCCAGATCCGCGGGTGGCTGCTGCTCATGTCCGCGTCGACGCGCACCTCGCCATCACGCCCAAGCTCGACGCCGATGTCCTCGAGGCCGAGGCCGCCGGTGCGCGGGCGCCGGCCGGTCGCCACGAGGACGTGTTCGGCGCGCAGCTCGTCGTTTCCGGCGCTGACGACGACGTCGTCGCCCTCGCGATGAACCGCGTCTGGGGTGACGCCCTCGTGGACGGTGATGCCTTCCTCGGCAAATGCCTCGCTGATGACTTCGCTGACTTCGGGTTCCTCGCCACGGGCGAGCTTGGAGCGCACGAGCATCGTGACGTTGGTTCCGAGGTGGGCGAAGAGCTGGGCCTGCTCCATCGCGACGTAGCCGCCGCCGAGGACGATCATCGAGCGCGGCAGCTCCGTGAGCTCCATCGCCGTGGTCGACGTCAGGTAGCCGCTTTCTCGCAGTCCCGGAACATCGGGAATGCTCGGTTCGGCGCCGGTCGCGACGAGGTAGCGGGCCGCCTCGATGCGCCGCCCGTCCACGTCGAGCGCGGGCCCGTCGACGAATCGCGCCGTGCCTTCGAGTAGCTCGAAGCCGTACTCGTCTGCCAGCGCGACGTACTTCGTCGCCCGCAGGTCCTCGACGATCGCATCCTTGGCCGCGACGAGCTCGGCGAAGTCAACCGGCCCTGCTTCGGTGCGGATGCCGGGAAAGCGGTGTTCTGCGGCGCGGGCGCGGGTCTCGGCCGCGGCCAGCAGCGCCTTGGACGGGATGCAGCCGATGTTCACGCACGTCCCGCCGACGGTGCTGCGCTCGATGACCACCACGCGAAGCTCGCGCCGCCGGGCGGCGATCGCGGCGGCAAACGCGCCGCCTCCCGAGCCGACGATCGCCAGGTCGTAGTCGTAGCTGTCCATGCCGTGCGTCCCGTTGGCCGAGCCGGCCGGGTCGACGCCCAGCGCTCCGACGGCGGCCAGGCGGTAGCGCGTCGGCGCCAACGACGCGCTCAGCGCCTGAGCGTCCGCGTCGCCCGGATCGAGCGTCGCCCGCCCCGCCTGCCAGTCGACCTGTACGTCACGCGCGCCCGCGCGCTCGAACGCCTGCTCGACATGTCGGGCGCAGCCTTTGCACGTCATGCCGGTGATCTGTGCTTCAAGCCGTGACATTCGGCGTCCTCCCGTTGCTGTTGTCGTCGGTGCCCGTTGCGATCTCATCGATGCTGTGCACCGGATAGCCGAGGTCCTCCAGCGCCTCGAGCATGTCGTTCAGCGGGGCATCGTCGGCCACGACGATGTCCACGCGACCGTGCTCGCCGTCGACGTCGACCGCGCTCACCCACAGCCGCCACGAGCGCAGCTCACCCTCGACGAGGTCGGCGGCCGCCGGGGCGCAGCACAACGACCCGGTCAGGTATGGATGCCCGAGAAGCGCCGGCACGTCGAGCCGTAGCCGGCGTCGGGCGACGTCTGAAGCGGTCATGGCGTCCGCGGGCCCTTCTCGTCGTCGCCGCCGAGGACGTCGTCCTTCAGCTTCCCTGTCCCCTTGCGCGCCATGTTGCCGGGGCTCATCACCGCTTCGTCGAGGTCGGCGGTCTGCGCGGCGGGCGCTGTGAACTGAAGCGTCTCGCAGTACGGAGTCGGGCGACCCATGGCGTACGAGGCCATGTTCTCGGCGTACAGCTCGCGGGCGCGCTCGACGGAGCTAATGCCGCGGACGATGTCGTGCATGAGGTTCAGCGTCAGGACGTTCGCCGCCTCCGAGTCACACCGCGCCGCCGCCTCACCGCTCGTGCGGTCCACCAGGCAGCTCCCGTCAAACTGCGTGACGTCGTCGACACGGTCAACGGGGACGCGGTAGTCGATGTACTGCGTGAGGAAGTCGGTGTGCGGCATCGGGAAGTTGTGCGCGATCTCGTCGCTGGTGAGCAGCGTGCGCTTCCACGGGCCGTTGCGGTACCACCACAGCTTCGTCGGCGTCGCCTCGTTGGGAGGCGCGTACTGCTCGAGCATCTGCCGAGCGGCTGTCTGCGGCGCCTTCGGCCAGCTCTCGATCAGCCGCTCGACTTCGGCTCGGTCGACGCGGTACTGGTTGCCCTTGTCGGTCTCGGTCTGGCCGCTGCCCTTGAGCTGCTGCGCTTCGCCGGCAGCGGTGACGATGTGGCTCATCCGCTCGCCGACGGGGATGTCCTTGGGGCCCCTGCTTCCGGTCGCTGGTCTCGTCAGCCATTTCAGCCTTTCCTGATATCGGCATGGTACCCATGCGGCGTGCGGCGAACCCGCCGTCCGTCCACGAGCGCGACGGGCATGTGACCTGTGGCGTGTGCGCCCGTCGAGGCAGCAGTACGTCCGCGGGCGCCACAGCGCCCTCCGGCGGGCGGCCGGGCCGACTCGGGCGAAGTCCTACGACGGGTGCCGGCACTCGGCGTTGACGCCGCGTCCGTGGTCACTGGTCTTCGACGAGCTTCCAGGCGCCTTCAACGACGACGCCGGCGCTGACGCCGAAGACGAGGTGGGCGACGAAGGCGCGGATGTGCGTGCTGCGGGGATAGGCGCGGTTAGGAGCGCTGAAGCCGAGCAGGGGTGTCATCCCCTCGTCGGCGATCAGCGACATCGCGGCGCCCATGGCAAGCCCGGCCGGCAGCGGGCGCATCGCGGTGCGGCGGCGCAGCGCCATGTACACCGGCACCCACTGCGTCGGCAGCAGGTAGTGCAGCGCCAGGCCGGCCTTGTTGAGCTGATCTTCGCTGAGCTTGAGCCCGAGCCAGCCGCTGATCTTCTTGGCGGCGACCCATGGCGGCGGACCGGGCCGCACCGCCTCCTCGCGTTCGCGATCCTCCTTGGACTCGAGCTTCTGGTAAGCGAGCGCGTTGAACTGCTCCATTACGCCCGTCCCCATGTAGGCGGCGGTGAAGGAGATCGCGAGGTCGCGAAGCGGTCCGGTCTCGGGGACGCGCGTCACGACGTCTCCTCACCAGACGAAGCGCGAACCGGCGTCACGAGCGTGCGCCCAGCCGATTCGCCGAAAGCAGCGGCGACCTCGCCGGCACGGTCAGACGTCAAGGCGTTCGACCCCCTTGAGATACGCCTCGCTGAACGTGGGGAACTGAGCGACGGTGTCGCGCAGGACGTCGATCGGCGTCTGCGTCTTGATCGCCAGCGCGGCCTGATGGATCCACTCGCCGCACTGCGGCGCGACGGCCCACGCACCGACGAGCACGCGGCGCGCGCGGTCGGCGATGAGGCCCAGCTCGCCTCGCGGGTTCTCTTCGTAGGTCCACGGGCGCGCGATCGCGTCGGGCAGGCTGACGCGGCTGGTCGCCACGTCGATGCCGCGGTCGCGGGCCTGCTGCTCGGTCAGGCCGACCGCGGCGATCTCCGGGTCGCTGAACACGACGCGGGGGATCGCCGTGTAGTCGGCGCTGACCTGCTGGCCGGCGATGTCGGCGGCGGTGATGCGGCCCTGGTACATCCCGACGTGGGTGAAGGGCATCACGCCGGTCACGTCGCCGATCGCCCACACGCCGTCGGCGGCGCGGCAGCGCTCGTCGATCCGGATGCCCTTCGGGTCGGGCTCGATGCCGACGGCCTCCAGGCCGATGTCGGCGACACGCGGGCGCCGGCCGGTTGCGATGAGCAGCTCTTGGCCGGCAACCTCGTCGCCGCCCTCAAGCGTGAGGACGCGTCGGCCGTCCTCGCGACGCACGGCCTGCGCTTTTGCGCCGAGCCGTAGGTCGATGCCCTCCTCTCGCAGTGCGTCTGCGATGAGCTCGCCGACTGCGGGGTCCTCGCGGTCGATGAGCCGATCGCCGGCCTGGACGATCGTCACGTCGGCGCCGAAGCGCCGCAAGAACTGTCCCATCTCGACGCCGACCGGCCCGCCTCCGAGGATCACCACGCTCTGCGGGATCTCGATGAGCGTCGTCGCTTCGCGGTTGGTCCAGTAGCCGGAGTCCTCGAGCCCGTCGATCGGTGGGATCATCGCGTCGCTTCCGGTGGCGACGACGATCCGGTCGGTCTCCAGCGTGCGGCCGTCGACATCGACCCGGCCCGGACCGCCGATCCGCGCCTCGCCCTTGAACACGGTGACGCCCTGGCGCTCATAGCCTTCGACCTGCCCGGAGTCGTCGAGGTTGCGGATCATGTAGTCGCGGTACTTCGCGACGGCGGGCCAGTGCTGCGCGGGCTCGTCGACGCCGGCGGCGCGGCGTGCCTCGGCGCGCGTCTCGGGCGGGCGCAGCAGCGTCTTGGACGGGATGCACGCCCAGTAGGCGCACTCGCCGCCGATCAGCTCGCGCTCGACGAGCGCGGTGTTCAGCCCCTGCTTGGCCAGCCGGGACACCGCCACCTCGCCGGCCGGCCCGGTCCCTATGACCACCGCGTCGAACTTGTCGGCGTCGAGATCGGTCTGCGTGGCCATGGATCACGTCCCTTCGGTCGTGGTGGAACTGGTTGCGGTCGGAGACCGGCAGCCGGTGCCTGCGGGCGCCAAACCGCCGCGCGTGCCTTGAAGGTCGAGTGCCGCGCCGATGAGGCCGATATGCGTGAACGCCTGCGGGTAGTTGCCCAGGGCGTCGCCGGTGTCGGCGTCGATCTCCTCGGCGAAGAGCCCCAGAGGCCCGCCGAAGCGGAGAACCTGCTCGAAGAGCCGGCGCGCCTCGTGGCTGCGACCGCACACCGCGAGCGCGCTGATCAGCCAGAACGTCACCATCGTGAACGTCCCCTCGCCGCCCGGCAGGCCGTCATCGATGCCGCGGTAGCGGTAGACGAGCCCGTCACGGGTGAGATCGCGTAGCGTGGCGTCGATCGTCGCGTGCACGCGAGCGTCGTCCGGCGGCAGGAACCCGACGAGCGGAATCTGAAGGTTCGCCGCGTCGAGCATGTCGTCCTCGTAGGACTGCTTGAAGGCTCCAAGGCGCTCGCTCCAGCCACGCTCGAGGACCTCGGCGTGGAGCTTGTGGGCCTCCGTGCGCCAGCGACCGGCATCGTTGTCGCCGGCGCGTTCGCCGATCGCCGCGCCGCGGTCGAGCGCGACCCATGCCATGACCTTCGAGAAGACGAAGTTGCGGCGGTTGGAACGGACCTCCCAGATGCCGTTGTCGGGGCGGCTCCAGTTGTCGGCGACCCAGTCGACGACGCGTCGGAAGTCCAGCCACACGCGGTCGGTGATGTCGAGCCCGTGTGCCTCCCAGACCGCCAAGCAGTTCAGGACCTCGCCGTAGACGTCGAGCTGGAGCTGATCGATGGCGGCGTTGCCGATGCGCACCGGCCGCGACCGGCGGTAGCCCTCGAAGTGCTCGAGGACGCGCTCGCCGAGCTCGGACGATCCGTCGACGGCGTACATGATCCGCAGCGCTTCGACGTCGTCGAGCTCGCCGACGCGGTCGCACACCCACTGCATGAACGGCCGCGCGACGTCGTGCTGGCCGGTGGACAGCAGCGCGTCGACCGTCAGCGAGGCGTCGCGCAACCAGGTGTAGCGGTAGTCCCAGTTGCGCACGCCGCCGACGTCCTCGGGCAGGCTCGCCGTCGGTGCGGCGACGATCGCGCCCGTCGGCGCATGGCTCAGCAGCTTCAGCGTGATCGCGCTGCGCAGCACCGCCTCGCGGTACTCGCCGCGGTAGTCAAAGTCAGCACACCACTCCCGCCACCAGCGTTCGCAGTCGTCGATCGCGTCCGCGACGTCGACCGCAGGCTGCACGCCTTCGCCGCAGACGAGCATCAGGGCGACGCGTTGGCCGGCGCGCACGGTGAAGCGATGCCGGATCGCTGTCCCGTCTTGCTTCGAGCGGACGCCGTCCCCGACGACACCGAGGCGGGCGAAGAAGCCGTCGGCGGCGAGCTCGGTGACATGGTCGGAAGTCAAGGTGTGTACGTCGGCCTGACCAAACGCCGGCCTGGCGTCCATGACGCTTTCAAGCTCCACCTCGCCTTCTTGGCCTTCGACGAGCCGCAGGATCCGCGTGTGACCGTGGGCGAACTCCGGGGCCGCAGCGGCGTCGACCAGGCGAACGGCGCCGTCGGCGGTGCGATGGCAGGTCTCGAGGACCGCCGTCTGCGGCCGGTAGCGCATCGCGCCGTCGCCCGGCGCATCCACGGGCGCGACGCGCCAACTGCCGCCGCGCTCGGCGTCAAGCAGGCGCGCGAAGAGTGCGTCGGAGTCAAAGCGCGGCCAGCAGAACCAGTCGATCGACCCGTCCGGGCCGACGAGCGCCGCGGTGCGGCAGTCGCCGATCAGCCCGTACTCGTTGATCGGCCGGTAGCGGGCCATCAGACGAACTTCGGGTAGAGCGTCATCCCGCCGTCGACGAACAGCGTCGAGCCGGTGACGTACTCGGCCTCGTCGCTGGCAAGCCACGCGATCGCGGCCGCGATCTCCTCGGGCTTGCCCAATCGCCCCCACGGGATCTCCTCCTCCACCTCGCGCCGCTTGTCGGGGTCGTCGGCGAGCTCCTGGTTGATCGGGGTGAGGATCGCGCCCGGCGCGACTTGGACGACGCGGATGCCGTGCGGCGCAAGTTCGCGGGCGATCGTCTGCCCGAAGAGCTTCATCCCGCCCTTGCTCGCGCAGTAGTGCGAGAACTCCGGCCACGGGATCACCTCATGAACGCTTGAGACGTTGACGATGACGCCGCCGCCACCGTCGCTGATCCGCCCCCGCGCGAGCTCCCGAGCGCACAAGAACGCTCCCGTGAGGTTGACCGCGAGGACCTTGTTCCACTCCTCAAGCGGCATGTCGACCAGCCCAAACGGCTTCTCGACCCCGGCGTTGTTGACCAGCACGTCGACGCTGCCCGCGAGGGCGTCGGCCGCACGTCCGAACAGGTCGACGACCTGCTGCTCATCGGAGATGTCGGCCTCAAGCGGCGTTGCCGTCCCTCCCAATGCGCGGATCTCATCGACGAGGCCGTCTGCCGGCTCAGGGTCACCGACGTAATTGACCGCGACGAACGCGCCGTCGGCAGCCAGACGCTTCGCCGTCGCGCGCCCGATACCGCTCGCACCACCGGTGACGAGCGCTCGACGGCCCTCGAGCCTGCGTGTGCTCGTCATGCTGGCCTCCATCGAAAACAGAAAAGCCGGATGTTGGTGTTCCTCTCCACCAGGCCGTCGCCCGAAACAGAATTCGCTGATTCGGCGCTTTCCCCGTCCGGTCAATGACAGCGCGCGCCGACGGCCGATGACTTGCGGCGCAACCTGGGACGGCGAGCCACGCGGGCATGACCTGGCCCTGCGGCCGTCGTCGCGACGATTCCAACATGCTGGCGCGTGCCTCTTCTCGTAGAGCAATCCGAGGCTGCCCGGCCTCGCGCGTCACCCTCGCTCGGCTCGGCGCGACCGGGTGGGGGTCGCGCGACATTGTCGTCGTGCTGGGCTTTGCCGAGTCCTCGACGCCTCGAAGGCGTGTTGGTCTCCGGCTGCGTGGCCTGCGACGTTCGGCTCGACGGGTTGAGGGTCGACTGCGACCATGCGGTCGAGACGACCGTGCGTCTGCTCGGCTTCTTCTGGCCCCGTACGCCCCGGTAGAGCTGTGAAACGACCGCTCAGCCGGCATCGGCGTCGATGCGCCGGCAGGCACGAACGTGCTCTTCGTTCTCGGCCAGTAGGGCGTGACCCAAATCGACGAGCTGCTCTACGCGCTCGTCGGTGATCCGGTAGTAGACGATCGGGTGCTTACGCCGGCTGTCGACGAACCCACACCAGCGAAGACAGGCCAGGTGATTCGACACCTTCGACTGAGCAAGGCCCAACTCGCTGACAAGCTCACTGACTGAGCGCTCCTCGCCGCGCAGCAGCTCGAGGATCCGCAGCCGCGTCGGATCGCCGAGCCCGCGGAAGTACTTCGCCACAAGATCCGGCGCACTCGGGTTCTCCGGCAGACGGAAGGGGCCGACGTCCGCTGCCGCGTCGGGATGTGCGTCCCTGCTGCTCACCCTCATCAAGGTAGTCGGCCACTACGTCGACCCCTCGGCGGCGCACTCTGTCGCTGGGAGCCGCCATGCGGTGCAGCCATCCCCGCCTGGCCAACACTCGGTTCGGCAAGGCGCAGGACGGCCAGACCTACATCGTGGGCACCGGCGCGGGACGTTGTGACGCCATAGGCGCTCGCCCTCCACGGCGCTCCGACGCCTCGACGGTGCCACCGCGACCACGTGCTCGCGGTTC
>JALYMV010000127.1 GCA_030773575.1 Actinomycetota bacterium | reverse complement strand
GCGCGGGCTGCTGGGCGCCCGCGAGCGTGGGGAGGGCGAGGGCGGCGGCGAGTGCGAGAGCGGGGATCAGGAGGCGCGGCATGGAAGGCAGGCTACCCAGGAGCAGGGGAAATCCTGCATTGCGCCGTGCGTGCCAGCCTTGGGGGCGATGGCCCTCTCGCGCGACGACGTCCTCGGCCGGCTCCCGCCCGGGCTGTGGGAGAAGCTGCGCGCCGACCCGGTCCGGGCGCCCGAGTACCTCGCGCTCGCGGCGGCCGAGCATCACGCGCCCGCCGCCGAGGCTTGGGTGGCCGAGAAGCGCGCGGCCTACGCCGGCGGCTCGCCGGAGCTTGCGCTGATGGCCAAGCGCCGCCACGCCGCGCTGGCGCGCTTCGGCGGCGCGGCCACCGGGATCGGCGGCGTCGTCACCGTCCTGCCCGACCTCGCGGCGCTCGGCTGGATCCAGTCACGGCTCGTGTTCTTCGTCGCCGCCGCCTACGGGTTCGACCCGCGCGACCCGATGCGGCCCGCTGAGCTGCTGGTCCTCCAGGGCTTCTATCCCGACCCGCCGGCCGCCCGGGCGGCGCTCGACGGGGTGGGCCGGACCATGGCGGAGGCGTGGGTGAGCAAGCGGACGAGCGGCGAGCAGGCGCTGCTGACCCGCCTGGTCAAGCTCGGCGGCAGGCAGCTCGGCAAGCGGGCGGCGTCCCGGCTGATCCCCGGGCTCGCGGTCGTCGCCAACGCGGTGGGCAACGAGCGCTCGACGCGGGCGCTGGCCGACCGCGCGATCGCGTTCTACGGCGGATGAGGTGTGCCGACACTGTTCCGAATCTCCGCGTCGGGCAGGAGTTGTCCGGAACCCGGTCTAGCGTTCGGAGCCATGCTCGTGCGGGACTTCACCGACGGCTGCGAGGTCGACCAGGCGCTGCTGGTGCGCGATCGCGAGATGCGCTCCAAGCGCGACGGCGGGGAGTTCCTCAAGCTCACGCTGGCCGACCGCACGGGCGGGGTCGCGGCGATGATCTGGGAGGGCGTCGAGTCCCTGTCCGAGGTCTGCGCGCAGGGCTGCATCGTGTGGGTCACGGGCCGCTTCTCCGTGCACCCGCGCTACGGCGCCCAGCTCAACGTGCGCGCGCTGCGCGCCGCGCGCGAGGAGGAGTGCGACATGGCGGAGCTGCTCGACGGCCCGCCGCGCTCGGCCGCCCAGATGGAGGCCGATCTGCGCCAGCTGCTCGCGACCGTGCAGAACCCGCACCTGCGCGAGCTGCTCGACCGGCTGCTGGGCCCGGGCTCGGAGACCTGGGCGCAGTTCCGCGACGCGCCCGCCGCCAAGCGCTACCACCAGGCCTACAAGCACGGGCTGCTCGAGCATGCGCTGTCGGTGGCGCAGGCCGTCTCGGCGATCTCGGCCACCTTCCCGGGCATCGACCGCGACGTCGCGGTGACCGGCGCGCTGCTGCACGACATCGGCAAGCTCGAGGCCTACACGAGCGACCCGTGCGCGATCGACATGACCGACCTGGGCAAGCTCCAGGGTGAGATCCCGCTCGGCTACTACCGCGTGCGCCGCCTGATCGAGGATCTGCCCGGCTTCCCCGAGGCCCTTGCCGCCGGGGTGCTGCACATCATCCTCTCCCACCACGGTCAGCTCGAGCACGGCTCGCCGGTGGTCCCCTGCACGCGCGAGGCGACGCTCGTGCACATGATCGACAATCTCGGCGGCCGGCTCGGGTCCTTCGACCGGCTCGAGAAGGAGCTCCCGGTGGGCTCGGCCTGGTCGGGCTTCGACCGGGCGCTCGGCGGCGGCGCGTACTTCGCGGACCGGGCCGCTGCCTAGTCGCTAGCTGGCGGCGCGCTGCGCCGCGACGGGCGGCGCGGAGATGTGGCCGTCGCGCAGGCCGAGCGCGATGGCGTGCACGCGGGTCGTGGCGTCGAGCTTGCTCATCGCGTTGCGGACGTGCGTCTTGACCGTCTCGGCGGAGAGGACGAGCAGCTCGGCGACCTGCTCCCCGGTCAACCCCTGGGCGAGCAGGTCCATCACCTGGCGTTCGCGCTTGGAGAGCGCGGGCGTGCCGGGCTCGGGGAGGTCGGGGGCCGCGCCGGCGTCCGGAGGGAGGTAGGCGCGCAGGCGGGGGTCGATGTAGCGCTCGCCGGCGACCGCGAGCTCGATCGCCTCGAGGAGCTCGTCGGGGTCGCCGTCCTTGAGGGCATAGCCGGCCGCGCCGGCCGCGAGCCCCCGGAGCGCGAGATCGGTGTCGCAGGAGGCGGTGTAGAGGACGACCCGGCACACGGGCTGCGTCGCGGTCAGCTCGCGGGTCAGGGCGATGCCGTCGTCGGGGCCGAGGTCGACGTCGACGACGGCGACGTCGGGGGCGTGCTCGGCGACGAGGGCGCGGGCGGTGCTCGCGTCGCCCGCGGTGCCGAGGACGTCGCAGCCGCGACGGCGCAGCAGCACCTCGAGGCCCATGCGCAGGGCGGGATGGTCTTCGACGAGGACGAGGCGGAGGGGCACGACCCGTCCTGTATCGGCATCGCCACGAGAAACTGAAAGGGACCCGCGAAAATGCGCAAAGAGCGCATGGATCGGCCACCGGCGGCGCGATCGGCCCGCGGGACATATCTATGGTTGTGCGTCCCTTGGCCAAGGACACCGAAAAGCTCATCCGCCAGCTCTCGCTGATCGCCTACCTGATGGCCGAGCGGCGCACGGTCACGGCGACGGAGATCCGGCGCGACGTCGAGGGCTACTCAGACATGACCGAGGACGCCTTCGCGCGGCGCTTCTACGCCGACCGGGCCGAGCTCGAGTCGCTCGGGATCCAGCTCACCGTCGACAAGCCGGCCGACGGCTTCTCCGAGCAGGAGAACTACTCCCTCTCCCCCGCGGCGTTCCACCTCTCGCCGATCGCCTTCACCGACTCAGAGCTCGCCGCGCTGCAGACCTCGCTGTCCCTGCTCGACGGCGAGTTCGCCTACGCCGAGCCCCTGCGCCTCGCGCTCCAGCAGATTTCCTGGGGCCGCCCGAGCCCGCTCTCGAACCCCGAGCAGCGCTCGATCGGCCTCGGCATCACCGCGTCGGCCGGCGGCCAGGAGACGGGCGCGCGGCTCGCGAAGATCGACACCGCGATCTACCGCCGCAAGCGGATCGAGTTCGAGTACTACACGATGCAGACCGGCGAGACCGCGCTGCGCAAGGTCGACCCCTACCAGCTGCTCTTCCAGGGCGGCCAGTTCTACCTCGTGGGCTACTCGCACGAGCGCGGCGGCCTCCGGGTCTTCCGCCTCTCCCGCATCCGCGGCAAGGTCGCCTACGCCACGAAGGCCGAGCACGACTTCCAGCGCCCGGACGACTTCGACCCGCGCGAGTACGCCAACCGCATCCCGTGGCAGCTCGGCGAGCCGGTCGGGACCGGCGAGATCTGGGTCTCCGAGCGGATCGCCTGGCAGGTCGAGCGCCACTTCTCGGCCTACGGGCGCCTGGAGGGCGAGATCTTCCGGACGGAGTACGCGATACCGCGGCTGCTGATCGCCTGGGCGCTCGGCTTCGGCGAGCACGCCCGCGTGGCCGGGCCGCCCGAGCTCGTCGCCGAGGCGCGCGAGCGCCTCGAGCGCATCGCCGATCTCCACACGGGCCCGCCGCCCGCCGCGGTCCCTGCCGAGCGGGGGCCGGCGG
>JALYMV010000126.1 GCA_030773575.1 Actinomycetota bacterium | reverse complement strand
GTCGCGATCCTGCTCGTGGCGCTGGGCTCGGACTACAACGTCTTCCTCGTCGGGCGCGTGTGGCAGGAGGGCCGCCGGCGACCGCTGCGCGAGGCGGTCCGGGTGGCCAGCGTCCGCGCCGCGGGGCCGATCACCACCGCGGGCTTCATCCTGGCGGGGTCGTTCGCCCTGCTCGCCCTCGTCCCCCTGACCACGTTCCGGGCGATCGCCTTCGCCATGGCCGCCGGGCTGCTCATCGACGTCATCCTCATCCGGACGCTGCTCGTGCCCGCCCTTATCGCCCTGGCCGGGCCGGTGAGCGGGTGGCCGGGCCGGGCCCTGGCCGGCGGGCAGCGTGCCTGATCAGGCCGCGGGCGAGAGCTCGCTCGTGGCCGGCCGGGAGACCAGGGCGGCGCCGATGCGCAGCGCGTTGGCGGCGATCGTCAGGCTCGGGTTGACGCCCGCGGGCGTGGGCAGGGCGCTGGCGTCCGCGACGTGGAGGTTCTCGACGCCACGGAAGTTGCCGGCGGCATCGAGCACGGACGACCGCGGGTCGAGGCCCATCCGCAGCGTGCCGGCCGCGTGGGAGAAGGTCTCGATGCGGTGCACGTAGACGCCGACGGCACCGGCCCGGCGCAGGACACGCCGGGCGACCCCGAGCAGGTGGTCGCGCGCGCTCGTCCCGCGGCGTGTGGCGGTGCTCGACCACGAGCCGGAGGAGCCCGGAGGCGTCGCGACGGTGCGGGTCCAGGCGGATCCGGTTCGTGACGACAGGCTGGTCGTGGGCCATGGCCAGCAGGCCGGTGACGTGGGGGACCCCGAGCGCCACGGCGCGGCCGAGCCCCGGGGGCAGCGCGTGGCGGACGAGCGCCGCGGGCGGCGTCGGCATCTGCTGCAGCACGCCGAGTGGACCGGCGACGGGGGCGTCCGCGGCGCCGGCGTACAGGTCGTGGAAGCCGAGCTGCTTATGGAACTCGGGCTCGGGCTCGACGCGGCGGGGGAACACCCCGAAGGCGATCGCGCTGCAGTGACGGGTGAGGTAGCGCCCGACGACGTCGCGCGCCGGCGAGCGCTCGTGGAGGTTGGAGGCGAGCACGAGGTGCGCCGAGGCCAGGGCGCCGCCGGCGAGCACGACCCGCCGGGCGTGCAGGGTCACGGGTCGCGCCGTGCGCAGGTCCACGGCGCGCACCGCGACGACGGCGTCGCCGGCCAGCACGAGGCGGACGGCGAGCGTGTGGGGGCGCAGGTCGAGCCCGCGCCGCAGGAGGGCGGGGACGAGCGTCGCGGCAAGGTCGTTCTTGGCGCCGATCGCGCAGGCGAAGGTGTCGCAGGTCGCGCAGCGCACGCAGGCCGCGCGGTCCCCGTCAGCGCGGTGGTTGATGGCGAGCGGCAGGCGCGTGGGCGTGAGCCCGACGTCCTGCGCCGCGGTCGTGATGCGGCGCGAGGTGGCCGACAGCGGGCCCGGGGGCTGGGGCAGCGGTCCGCTGCGCCAGGGACCGGTGGGGTCGTCGCCGACGGTGCCGGCGACGTCGAGCAGCCGCTCCGCGTGCGCGTAGTGCGCCTCGAGGGCCTCGTAGCCGACCGGCCAGGCGGCGCCCGAGTCCGCGACGAGCGCGGTGTGCGGCGTGAAGTCCGTCTCGCGGAAGCGCAGGGAACGCCGCCGTAGAACACTGACGCGCCCCCAACGCAGGCCAGCTGGGACACCTCGCCGACGCGGTCACCGGCCCGGAGCTCGGGCGCCGGCGCGCGCCAGACGTGTGGCGTGAGCTCGGCCGAGCCCGACGGGCCCCAGGCGCCGGGCCACCGCGTCGCCCACCCCCCGCGCTCAAGCATCACGACGCGCTCGCCCGCGTCGACGAGCACATGCGCGGCCATGCAGCCGCCGAAGCCGCTCCCGACGACGACGGTGTCGGCGACCTCCTCGGCGGTCCTGCCTCGCGGCCACCTCGCGCGGCGCATGATCTGCGCGCTGCCCCCGCCCGCCTCAACGGCTCCGGGCCGGTCAGCTGGAGGACCAGCACGCGCCGAGGCCGCTCAGCCTGCGGACCAGGTGCGACCTTCTGGCGCTCGCGCCCGCGGGGTCGGGGTAGCCCGGCGGCGTGCGGGCCGTGCTCCTCACCGCCGTCGCCGGCATTGCGCTCGGGTTCGGGCTCGGCCTCGGCGCCAACGTCTCGGGTGTCGTGCTCGCTCTCTACGGTCTCGTTCTCGGGGTCGTCGTGGGCGTGATCGCGGTCCGCGCCCGCCGCGGTTGAGCCGCCGGGACGGGCGCGCCCGGTTCTTCGCCGTCCTCGGCCTGCCCGCGTTCGCGCTCTCGCTCGGCGTCACGACGGTCTCGGGCCTGCTCCCCGTGCTCCTGCACGCCGAGGGCGGGCCTCTCGTGGCGGGCGCGCTGGTCGCCCTGGAGGGGGTGTTCGCGCTTGTGGTGCCACCGCTGATCGGCCCGCTCACCGACCGCATGGGCGGGCGGCGCCTGCCGTTCGTGGCCGGAGGCGCGGTGCTTGCCGTCGCCGGCCTCGTCCTCGTCGCCGCCGCCGGCTCGTTCGCGGGGCTGGTGCTCGGGCTCGTCGTGTTCCAGATTGCGTACTTCGCCTGCCTCACGCCGTACTTCGCGCTCTTCGGCGACGTGG
>JALYMV010000125.1 GCA_030773575.1 Actinomycetota bacterium | reverse complement strand
GACCAAGGCCAAGCCCAAGCTCACCTTCCAGGAGTACAAGCTCTCCGAGAAGGCGATGTCCACGCTGCGCCAGCGGCACTACGACCAGCTCGAGCGCCGCTACGGCGCCGGCAGCTGGGCGCCGATGCGGATGGAGCTGTCGGACGCCGACCTCAAGCTCATGGGCCTGCCGCCCAAGCGCATCCTCACCAAGATGCGGTTCTCCAAGCCGACCATGGTCGACCGCCAGGGCAACCGCGAGGCGGCGCCGCTGCCGACCGTGGCGACCTTCGCGGGCACGGGCTACTTCGGGATCCGGCCCGGCGCGTGGTTGCTGCTCATCAGCGGCAACCGCGTCGGCTGGTGCAGCCTCGCCCACGTCTACGGGGCGCCCGGCTCCTACTCCGCGAGCACCGCGGGCCACTGCGGCAAGACGGGCACCATCGCCACGGTCATCGCGGCCTACGGCAACCGCGCCGGCGCCCTGCAACCCGTGCTGCTCGACTTCGGCAAGTTCAAGACCTCCCACGACAACGGCGTCGGCGACGACTGGGCGCTGATCCCCGTCACGTCGGCCTACCAGGCGCTCGTCACGCCGACGATGGCGTTCTGGGGCGGCCCACGCGGCTCCTACACCAAGACGGGCACGCCGGTCGGCGTCACGTTCCCCAACAACGGCCTCGTCCCGCGCATCACCGTGACGCCCGACCCGCTGCTCGCGCAGCCCATCGTCCACTACGGCCACGGCGTGGGGGTGGGCGCGGGCGGCACGCCGCGCTCGGGCACCGCGCTGCATTGGGGAACGCGCCACTTCATGTTCTTCGGCGCGATCTCGCCGGGCGACTCCGGCTCGGGCTCCAACACGCTGGGCGGGGACACGGTCGGCGCGGTCAACGAGGCGGCCGGCATCAACACCCACCTCTACGTCGACCCGCTGATGCGCATGGGCCTCGGCGTGATGGCGGGGACGCGCGTCACGCAGGTCTCCGGGACCCTGGCCAACGGCCAGCTCGTGGGCTACCCGGCCCCCGTCCCGCTGCTTCCGTAGCGGCTCTGCCGTCCCGGACGGGCGCTTTGCCCGTTCGGGACGGCCCGCGAGCGGGGAACCCCCTCCTCGGGAGGCAACGCGAGGAGACGAGAAGGGCATGCACCAGCTGACGAGCCTGGACGCGCAGTTCCTGGCCATGGAGACGCCGCGGACCTACGGCCACGTGTCGGGGCTCGCGGTCTACGACCCCGCCACGGCGCCGGGCGGCGAGATCACGATCAAGGACATCTGCCGCCTGGTGGGCGAGCGGCTGCACCTGCTGCCGCCGTTCCGCTGGAAGCTGGTCAGCGTCCCGTTCGACCTCGATCACCCGTACTGGATCGAGGACCCCAACTTCGACATCGACTTCCACATCCGCGAGAGCGCCGTGCCGCCGCCCGGCACGCCGGACCGCGTCGCCGAGACGGTCTCCCGCATCTTCGCGCGCCCGCTGGACCGCGCCCACCCCCTCTGGGAGATCTACCTCATCCACGGGCTCGAGGGCGGGCACGTGGCGCTGATGACCAAGGTCCACCACGCGGCGGTCGACGGCATGTCGGGCGCCGAGATCCTCTCCGTGCTGCTCGACGAGAGCCCGGAGGGGCGCGAGATCACGCCGGCCGAGCCGCGCGATCCCGACCGCCATCCCTCGCAGGCCGAGATGCTCGCCCGCGGCCTGCTCGGGCTGCCCCGCCAGCCGCTGCGGGCGGCGCGAGGCGTGCCCTCCGCGCTGGCCAACCTCGAGGTGCTGCCCGGCGTCGGCTCGCTGCCGGGCGCGCCGACGGTCGGCCGCGTGGTTCGCCGCGTGCTGCCGGGCGGGCCGGACGGCAACGTGCTCGACACGGCGACCGTCCGCGCGCCGCAGACGCGCTTCAACTCCCGCATCTCGCCCCACCGCCGCTACGCCTACGGCTCCGTCTCGCTCGACCGGGTCAAGACCCTCAAGAACGCTCTGGGCGTCACCGTCAACGACGTGGTGGTCGGCCTCTGCGCCACCGCGCTGCGCGAGTGGCTCATCGAGCAGGACGAGCTGCCGGAGGACCCGCTCGTGGCGATGGTCCCGCTCTCGACGCGCACGCCGGACCAGATGGGGACCTTCGGCAACCGCGTCTCGATGATGTTCGTCCCAATTCCGACCAACGTGGAGGACCCGCGGGCGCGGCTGCTGCAGGCCCACGAGACGATGGCGGTGGCGAAGTCGCGCTTCCAGGCGGTGCCCGCCGACATCCTCCAGGACGTCACGCGCTTCGTGCCGCCGGCGGTCTTCGCGCGCGCCTCACGGGTGACCGCCCAGCTCGGCGGCCTCGAGCGGCTGCGCCCGCTCAACGTGGTGATCTCGAACGTGCCCGGGCCGCGCAATCCGCTCTTCCTGGCGGGCGCCCGGCTCGAGGCGCACTACCCCGTCTCCGTCATCACCGACGGGGCCGGCCTCAACATCACCTGCCTGAGCTACCGCGACCACGTCGACTTCGGCATCGTCGCCGACCGCGACCAGATGGACGACGCCTGGCCGCTGATGCGCTCGATCGAGGCGGGGCTCGACGAGCTCGTCGAGGTGATCTGCGGCGCGGGCCGGCCGAAGCCGAAGGCTGCGACCCGGCGGCGGGAGAAGTCGGGTACGACCGCCTGACGGCATGGGCGAGCCCTCGCCTCGGCTCAGGCCAGCGCCGCCGGCGCCACGTCGTCGAGCAGGGTGATCGCCCGCGGGACGGCGCCGTCCTCGATCAGCACCGCGCCGCCCGGCCAGTAGGGGTGCGGCGGGCGCACGCCGGTGAGCAGCAGCGGCTCGTAGACCCAGGAGCCGGTGTTGAGCAGCCGGGGCCCGCGCTCGCCCGCCCGCCACTCCTCCGGCTCGTCGCCGCGCAGCGGGCCGGTGCGGTGCAGGTGGCCGAAGAGCAGGTGGCGGGCGCGGATGCCCAGTCGCCCGGCGACGGTCGCGATCGCGGGGAGGCCGGCGCGGCGGAACTGATAGCCGAGAGCGCCCGAGCTCAGCGGCGCGAGCGCCCCCGTGCGC
>JALYMV010000124.1 GCA_030773575.1 Actinomycetota bacterium | reverse complement strand
CCGCGGGCCTGCGCGCGAGCGGCGTCAACGTCTCCCTCGCGCCGGTGGCCGACGTCCCGACCGTCCCCGGCTCCGCCCTCGCCGGCCGCGCGTTCTCCTCGGACATCGAGGCGGCGGCGAGCGCGGTCGGCGAGGCGGTGCGGGGCTTCCGCGAGGGCGGCGTGGCGCCGACCGCCAAGCACTTCCCCGGCCTCGGCGGCGCGACGGTCAACACCGACGACGCCCCCGCCGACGTCGAGGAGCGCCCGGACCTGCGCCCGTTCGCCGCCGCCGTCGAGGCCGGGGTCCCCCTGGTCATGCTCTCCCATGCGCGCTATCCGGCGGTCGACGCCGACCGCATCGCCTCGCAGTCATCCGCGGTGGTCGAGGGACTGCTGCGTGACGAGCTCGGCTTCCGCGGCGTGGCGGTCACCGACTCGATGGAGGCGGCGGCGGCGGTCGCGACGGGGACGCTCGAGGCGACCGCCGAGCGCTCGATCCGCGCGGGCGTCGACCTCCTGCTCACGACGGGCCGCGGCTCCTACCTGCGCATATACCGCCACCTCGAGACGGCGGCCCGGCGCTCGCCGGCGCTCGCCGAGCGCGTGCGGGAGGCAGCGGAGCGGGTCGGGGCGCTGCGACGGCGCGGGAGCTGACGGCTACGGCTTCACGCACACGAGCGAGAGCGCGTCGTCGCGCTCGCCGGCCTCGAGACGAGGGCGCCGTCGGTGTCGCGGCGCGGGCAGCGCAGCAGTGGAGCGGTGGCCTCGGGCATATGTCGGTGCCGACCGGCCCGCGGCCGGCCGGTTACGCGCCGCGCCGGGCGATGGCCCGGGCGAGCTCCTCCTTGGTCATCGTCGAGCGGTTGGGGATGCCGGCGGCCTTCGCCCGCTCGTAGAGCTCCGCCTTCGTGTTGCCGTTGACGTTCACCCCGCCGAACGTCTCGCGCGGGTCGTCGGCCGCCGCCCGGCCGCCGCGCGCCGCCTGGGGGTCCGAGGGGCCCCTCTCGTCCTTGGGCTCCCAGTGGTCGCCGACCTTCTCGTAGGAGTGCTTGACCGCCGCCCACGCCGTCCGGTGGGCGCGCGCGGTGTCGTCGTAGGTCTCCTCGGCGCTCTCGAGCGTCGCGGCGTACGTGCGCCGGGCCTTGGCGGGCGAGCGCTTGAGCGTCCCGGGCAGGTCTTCCTCGTCGATGGGCATGGCCCCCGGCTACCCGCTCGGCACCCGGGCGGTCACGGCGAGATCGGTCACCTGCGCGCCGGTGGCCTCCCCGGTCACCACGATCTCGCGCGCCCCGTCCTCCGCGCGCAGCCGCAGGAGCGCGAAGCGGCCCTCAGGGCTGATGAGCCGCTGCTCGGCCTCCCCCGCGGTCACCCGGCAGCCGCCGCGCACCGCGAGGGTCAGCTCGAGCGGCACGCTCCCGCCCCAGCGCCAGGCGCGCCGCTCGCCTGGCGCGAGCCAGCGCACCGCCTCGTCGGAGAGGTGAGAGGTCAGCGAGCCCGAGCCGGCCTGGCCGGGGGCGTCGATCTCCGGCGGGTGGACGCCGTCGGCCTGCAGGCGGAGCTCCCCGTCGACCCACGCGCGCAGGCGGGTCATCCCCTGGCTGACCCGCACGCGCAGCGGTCCGCCCGGGCCGCCGGGAAGCGCGACCTCCTGGCCGGCGATGCGCAGGTACGGGCCGCCGGCCCAGAGGTCGGCGTGCCACCACGGGACCGCGGGGTCGTGCACCGGGCCGGGCGGCACGGGCTGCGGGTCCTCCGTCGGCCGGCCGATCATCGGGCACGGGCCGATCACGGGCCGGTCCCCACACCAGAACAGCGGGTCGAGGTGGACCTTGCGCCCCGCCTCACCAGTGACGTAGCCGTGGTAGACGGCGTACCAGCTGACGCCGTCGGGGGCGAGGATGACGCTGTGGTGGCCCGGGCCCGTGATCCGCTCGCCGCTCTGGAAGATCGGGTTCTCGGGCGCCTTCTGCCACGGCCCGCGCGGGTGGTCGGCCGACGTCAGGCCGATGCCGTAGGAGGCGTCGAGGTAGGAGCCGCCGGAGTAGAGGTGGTGGTAGCGGCCGCGGCGCTTGAGCACCCACGACCCCTCGTTCCAGTACGCCGTATGGCCGAAGTCGCCCTCCCACTCGGCGCTCGGGAACGCCACCACCGCCGGTGTGCCCTCGAGCCGGCCGGCCTCGAGCAGCCGGTCGGCGACGGTGCCGCTGCCCGGCTTGCCGTGGAAGCGGGTCTCGTCCGTGCGGACGTTGTAGAAGAGCCAGAGCGAGCCGTCCTCGTCCTGGAACGGGTGGCCGTCGATCGACCACGTGTCGCCGACGAGCGGCGCCGGCTCGAGCGCGTAGGGCCCGAGCGGCGTGCGGCTGCGCGCGACCCCCTGCCGGCGCTCCGCCTCGATCCCCCCGCCGTCGGCCCCGCGCCGGGTCCCCGCGACGTACATGTGGAACTCGCCGCCGCTGTAGAGGACCTCGGGCGCCCACAGGTCGGTCTGCAGGTGGTGCCCGTCCCCGCCGCCCTCGAGCGCGAAGCCGGCGAATGTCCAGTGGACGAGGTCGGGCGAGGTGTGGACCGAGATCCCCCTGCGGCCGCCGTCCGTGGTGTGGAAGAGGTAGTAGGTGTCGAGGTGGCGGATGACGAACGGGTCGCCGTGGTCGGCGCCGCGGGCGCCGGCCACCACCGGATTGACGAAGGTGTCCAGGCGCCGCAGCCTACCCTGGGTCGCGGTGGAGCGGTCGACCCCTGCACGGATCCTGCGACGCGCCCGGCTGGGGCCGCGCACGCGCCTCGGGCTGCTCCTCGCGGCGATCGCGGCGGCGCTCGTTGCGTTCTATGCGCTCGACCTGCTCTCGACGGACGAGGTCCGCGCGTGGATCGCGCCGCTCGGGGCCGGCGCGGCGCCCGCCTACGCCGCGGTCGCCACCGGCCTCGGCCTGCTCCTGGTCCCCGGGCCGCTGCTGGCCGGGGTGAGCGGCCTGCTGTTCGGGCCGGTGCTCGGCACGGCGGTGACGATGACCGCCGCGATCACCAGCGCGGTGATCTCGCTGCTGATCGGCCGCGCGGTCGGGCGCCCCGGGATGGCGGAGATCTCCGGCCCGCGGATGGAGGCGCTCGCCACCTCGCTCGAGCGCCACGGGATCCTGGCGGTGGTCGGCCAGCGCCTCGCGCCAGGGATCCCCGACGCGCCGTGCTCCTACCTCGCGGGCCTCCTGCGCATCCGCCCGCACCAGATCGCCCTCGGCACGCTGATCGGCTCCGCGCCGCGCGCTTTCTCCTACACCGCGCTGGGCGGCAGCCTCGACGACCTGACCTCCCCGATCGCCCTCGTCGCCTTCACGACGATCTGCCTCTCGGGGCTCGTCGGAGCGGAGATCGGGCGGCGGGCGTTGCGGCGCTCGCGGGCCGGCGCCTAAGGCCCCGCCGGCTCCTAAGGCCCCGCCGGCGCCTCCAGCCCCGCCGCGCGCGGCTCGAACCCCGGGCAGCGGACCACGGGCACCGGCGGGTACTTCGGGTACGCCGGCTCGACCTTCGACCGCGCGCACAGGGAGAACTCGGAGCCGCGGCCCGTCCGGATGAGCCGCTGGTGGACGCAGCGGTCGCAGAGACCCGCCGCCGGACGGCGCGCCACAGGGCTCAGAACGGCCGGTGGCCGATGCGCGCGAGGTCCTCGTGGTGCTCGGTCACGCGCTGCTTGACGGGATCGGAGTCCTCGCGCGAGTGCACGAGCGACCACATGGCGTCGGCGGTCTGCTCCGCGGACTCGGGCGTCGCGCGCTCGCGCATACCGTCGACGAGCGCGAGCTCGAGGCGCTCGATCTTCTCCTCGGCCGTCCCCTCGCCGAGCGCGGGGAACGGGACCCCGCGCAGGTGGTCGTCCCATGCGCCCTTGACGATCGCGAACCGGTTGCGCAGCGCGATGGGGTCGGTCATCGAAAGCGGACTCTAACGTCGCTCCGCGCCCGAGCGCCGTAGGGCGGACATGGCCCCTGTCTATCGTCTCGTCGGGTGAGCACCTTCCGCCGCCTGCTGGGCTTCCTGCGCCCGTATCGCGCGGGCGTGGTCGCCTCGCTCGTGCTCGCGGCGCTGGCCATGGGCGGCACCGTGGCGATCCCGGCGCTGACCGGCCGCGCGATCGACGAGGTCGACGCCGGCGACTCCGGCGCGCTGACCACGCTGGCCTTCGCGCTGGTCGCCGTGGGCGTCCTGCGCCTGGCCTTCTCCGTTTCCCGCCGGCTCGTGGCCGGCAGGGTCTCCCTGGGAGTCGAGCTCGACCTGCGCAACCGCCTCTACGGCCACCTCCAGTCGCTCGAGCTGGGCTTCTTCGACCGCCAGCAGACCGGCCAGCTCATGTCGCGGGCGACGGTCGACCTGCAGTCCGTGCGCTTCTTCCTCGGCTACGGCCTCGTGTTCATCGTCCAGAGCGCGCTGACCATCGTGCTGGCGGCCGCCGCGATGCTCTACACCGACCTCGGGCTGGGGGCGCTCGCCCTCATCCCCGTGCCGTTCGTGGTGCTGGTCGCCGCCCGCTACAACCGCCGCTCGCGCCCCGCGCTGCAGGCCGTCCAGCAGCGGATCGCCGAGCTGACCGCCGACGCGGAGGAGAACGTCTCCGGCGTGCGCGTGGTGAAGGCGTTCGCGCGCGAGGAGCGCCAGATCGAGCGCTTCCGCGGCTCGGTGGCCCGCGTCTTCGACCAGTCCATCCGCTCCAACCGGCTGCGCGCGTTCTACAACCCGTTCATCGGCTTCCTGCCGCAGCTCGGGCTCGCGGTGATCCTGTTCGCCGGAGGCCGGCAGGTCGTCCGCGGCGAGCTGCGGATCGGCGAGTTCACCGCCTTCTACGCCTACGTGCTGATGCTGATCGCCCCGATGCGCCAGCTCGGGATCGCGCTCGGGATGTCGCAGCGCGCGACCGCCTCGGGGGCGCGGATCTTCGAGCTCCTCGACCGCGAGCCGCGCCTGCGCGCCGCGCCGGGCGCCGACCCCCTGCCGCCGGGGCGCGGGCGCGTCGAGTTCCGGCACGTGACCTTCGCCTACGACGGCGCGGCCGAGCCGACCCTCCGCGACATCCATCTCACGATCGAGGCCGGCGCCACCGTGGCGCTCGTCGGCGGCACGGGCTCGGGCAAGAGCACGCTGATCTCCCTCATCCCGCGCCTCTACGACGTGACGGACGGCCGCGTGCTCGTCGACGGCGCCGACGTCGGCGGGGTCGACCCCGTCGCGCTGCGGCGCGAGGTGGCGCTCGTCACCGACGACCCGTTCCTCTTCTCGGCCACCGTCCACGAGAACATCGCCTACGCGCGGCCCGAGGCGACCCGCGCGGAGGTCGAGGCGGCGGCGGAGCGCGCGCAGGCAGCCGGCTTCATCGCCGAGCTGCCCGACGGCTACGACACGCGGGTCGGCGAGCGCGGCCTGACCCTCTCGGGCGGCCAGCGCCAGCGGATCGCGATCGCCCGGGCGCTGCTGGCCGACCCGCGCATCCTCATCCTCGACGACGCGACCTCGTCGGTCGACGCCTCCACCGAGCGGGAGATCAAGGCGGCGCTGCGCGAGGCGCGTGGCGCAAGCGAAGCTGCGCGTGGTGCCGGGCGCACGACGTTCGTGATCGCCCACCGGCTCTCGACGATCCAGCTCGCCGACGAGATCGTCGTGCTCGAGGGCGGGCGGATCGTCGCGCACGGCCCGCACGAGGAGCTCGTCCGCGAGTCGCCGCTCTACGCCGAGATCGCCGCCAAGGGCCTTCCCGACCAGGTCGTCCTCACCCATACCCAAACGACTTCGTCGTCGGGCAGAGGCAAGCCGGCCGAGCCGGAGGTGGCGGGCCTGTGAGCTCCGCCCTCTCCCCCGCCACGACGCCCGAGCTCGGGCGCCTCGCCGACCTGCGCCGCCGCCTGCACGCCGGGCGCGGCCGCGGGCGCAAGGTCCGCGGCCTGCTCGAGCTCCTGCGCCCCTATCGCGGGCGGACGATCCTCATGTTCGTCGCGCTGCTGGCCGCCACCGCCGCCGCGCTCGCCCCGCCGCCGCTGGCCAAGCTCGCCATCGACGACGGCATCCGCCCCGGCGACCTAGAAACGCTCAACCGGGTCGTCGCCGCGTTCATCGTCTCCGCGCTCGTCTACTGGGGCGCGAGCTACGCCCAGACCTACCTCGTCGGCTGGGTGGGCCAGCGGGTGCTCCAGGACCTGCGGGTGCAGATCTTCGCCCACCTGCAGACGCTCTCGATCGGCTTCTACTCGCGCCGCCAGGCGGGCGCGATCATCTCCCGCCTCACCAACGACGTCCAGGCGCTCGACCAGCTCGTCACGGACGGGGTGGTCACCCTCTTCGGCTCGACGCTGACGCTGATCGGGACGGCGGCGATCCTGCTCTGGCTCGACGTCGAGCTCGCGCTGGTGACCTTCCTCGTCTTCCCCGTGCTGGGGATCGCGTCGCTGGCGTTCCGGATCGTCTCGGCCGACGCCTACCGGATCACCCGCGAGCGCCTGGCGGCGATCACCGCCTACCTGCAGGAGTCGCTCTCGGGCATCGGCGTGGTGCGCGCCTTCGCGCAGGAGCCGCACCACGTGCGGCGCTTCGGCGAGCTCAACGCCGACAACCGCGACGCCAACCTAAAGACGGTCCACCTCAACGCGGCCTACTTCCCGGGCGTGGAGATGCTCTCCGCGGTCGCCACGGTCGGGATTCTCGTCATCGGCGGCATGCAGGTCATCGACGGCGAGATGGAGATCGGCACGCTCGTCGCCTTCATCACCGCGGTCGCGTTGTTCTTCGACCCGATCCAGTCGCTCTCCCAGCTCTACACGACCTACCAGGCGGGCATGGCGGCGCTCGACAAGATCTTCGAGCTGCTCGACGAGGAGCCCGACCTCGTCGAGCGCGAGGGGGCGATCGAGCTCGGGCGCCTGCGCGGCGAGATCCGCTTCGAGGACGTGACGTTCGCCTACGGCGAGGACGCGCCGGACGCCCTCTCCCACGTCGACCTCGTGGTCCCGCCGGGCCAGACGCTCGCGCTGGTCGGCGCCACGGGCGCCGGCAAGTCGACGTTCGCCAAGCTCGTCGCACGCTTCTACGACCCGACGGGCGGCCGCGTGCTCGTCGACGGCCACGACCTGCGCGACGTCAGCGCGCGCTCGCTGCGCTCCCAGATGGGGATCGTCCCGCAGGAGGCCTTCCTGTTCAGCGGGACGGTGGCGGAGAACATCGGCTTCGGCCGGCCGGGCGCCACCGATGAGGAGATCGCCGCGGCCACGCGGGCGGTCGGGGCCGACGAGTTCATCGCCGCCCTCGAGCACGGCTACGAGACCCAGGTCGGCGAGCGCGGCGCCCAGCTCTCCGCGGGCCAGCGCCAGCTCGTCGCGTTCGCGCGCGCGCTGGTCGCGGACCCGCGCATCCTGATCCTGGACGAGGCGACCTCCAACGTCGACATCCACACGGAGGGGCGGATCGAGGAGGGGCTGCGCCGCCTGCTGGCCGGCCGCACCGCGATCGTGATCGCCCACCGGCTCTCCACCATCCGCCGCGCGGGGCGGATCGTCGTGCTCGACCGCGGCCGGGTCGCCGAGCAGGGGACCCACGAGGAGCTGCTCGCGGCGGAGGGCGCCTACTGGCGGCTGTACCGCGACTGGGCGGAGCAGGCGGCCTGACTCCGGGACCAGGACTCGAACCTGGACTAACGGGGCCAGAACCCGTCGGGCTGCCAATTACCCCATCCCGGATCGCGAGCCGGCGAGTATAGCCGTCGAGCGGACCGTCCGTCCGCCCGCCATGCGAACCTGTGTTCGTAATGAGCGATGCCGGGCCCGAGAACTCGACCAGGACCCGTGTCGCCGAGCTGCTCGCGGGCGGCTTGAGCCAGACGGCGGTCGCGCGCGAACTCGGCATCTCGAAAGCGACGGTCTCCTACCACGCGCAACGGCTCGGATTGCCCGGTGACGAGCGGTTCCGCCGGCGGTACCACTGGTCGGAGGTCCAGCGCTACTACGACGAGGACCACCGCATGAGCGCGTGCCTGTCGCGGTTCGGCTTCTCGAGTGAGACGTGGCACTCCGCGGTCCGGCGCGGCGATCTCGTCACCCGCCCTGCGCGGATGCCGATCGAGAAGTTGCTCGGGGCGCCGCGCGCGCGATCCCACCTCAAGCGGCGCCTGATTCGCGCCGGCCTGCTCGCCGAGCGCTGCGCGGGCTGCGGGATCTCGGAGTGGCGCGGGGCGCGGCTGGCTCTCGAGCTCCACCACGTCAACGGCCGCGCGGACGACAACCGCCTGGAGAACCTGCAGCTCCTCTGCCCGAACTGCCACAGCCAGACCGAGAGCTGAGGCGGGCGCAACCGGCGGCGCAAAGGAGGTGAGGAACCCGCCTGAGGCGGTGCGCCACCTTCGCACCGCATCCGTCTCGATGGTCGCTACTCTGACATCCCAGAGCGTGGCCGCTTCGCCCCAGCGAGGTCGGTGCCGTGATCTTGCTCCCCCGATCGGGACGTGCCGCCTGGGCCACCAGGCCAAGGCACGGACGGACGCTCCATATCTTCGGATCGGAGAGGTACGTCTCCATGTCGTCGGCACAGCTGTCCCGCGTGAATCTCCTCGAGCAGGATCCCGACCTCGGCCGGGAGCTCGACGCCGCCCGGGCCCAGGCGGCCAACCGCCGCCTCACCGCGCCGGTCCTCGAGCTGCCCCGCGGCCCCTGGGCGCCCGAGTCGGCCGTCGACCAGGACGGCGAGCCGGTGTTCGGGATCCTCGTCCTCGAGGGCCTGATGGTCCGCGAGGCCACGGTGGGCGAGCACCCGTGCGCCGAGCTGATCGGCCCGGGCGATCTCGTCCGCCCCGGCGACGGGGCCGACGCCGACGAGCTGCTCGGCCGGACGGTCGAGTGGGCCGTCCTCACGCCGACGCGCGTCGCCCTGCTGGGGCCAGGCCTCATCGGCGCGGCCGCGCCGTGGCCCGAGGTCCTCGTCGCGCTGCTCGACCGCGCCGCCCGCCGGGCGGACCGGCTGATCGTCCTGCAGGCGATCACCCACCTCACCCGGGTCGACGACCGCCTGCTGGCGCTGCTGTGGTTCCTCGCCGAGCGCTGGGGCCGCGTGGTGCCCGAGGGCGTCTCGGTCGGGCTGTGCCTGCCGCACCGGACGCTGGCCGGGATGGTCGGCGCCCGCCGCCCGTCGGTGACCACCGCGCTCGGCCAGCTCATCGCGCGTGGCGACCTCGACCGGCGCGTCGACGGCTCGTTCGTGCTGCCCGGGACGCCCCCGGACCACGGCCATCGCCGCGACGACGGCTACGGGCCGCGGCCGCGGCAGGCGTGACCGCCGCGGCCTGAGCGGTCAGCGGCGGCCGTTGGGCGAGGCCACGAACTGGGTCGTGATGTCGTCCTCGAGGCCCGGGTCGAGCACGACCAGCACCTCGTCACCCGCCTGGATGACCGTGTCGGGCTTGGGAACGAAGCCGCCGCCCTCGCGCAGCACGGAGATGACGAGCGAGCCCTCGGGCATCGTGAGCTGCTGCACCTCACGCCCCGCGGCCGGCGCGCGGTCGGCGACCACCAGCTCGATGATCTCCAGGCGCTCCTCCGGCAGGTCGAGCAGGTGGACGAGCCCGTAGGCGGGCACCTCGTGCTCGATGAGGCGGAGGATCAGGTCGGTGGCCGAAACCGCCGGCTGGATGCCGAGCAGCTTGAACGTCTCGAGGTTCCGCGGGTTGTTGACGCGGGCGATGATCCGCTCGCAGAGGTACTTCTCCTTGGCCACCTGGCAGATGAGGAGGTTGTCCTCGTCGTCGCCCGTGACCGCCACCACCAGGTCGGCGCGCTGGATCCCCGCGCGCTCGAGCACCCACAGCTCCGTCGCGTCGCCGTACTGGACCGCGTGCTCGAGCTCCTGCTCGACCGTCAGGTAGCGGCGGCGGTCGTTGTCGATGACCGTGACCTCGTGGTCCTTCTCGATGAGCTCGCGGGCGAGGTTCCAGCCGACCTTGCCGGCCCCGCAGACGATCACGTAGAGGCCCATCAGACGGTCGTTCCCAGGGCGGCCGCCTCGAGCTGCTCGATGGCGATCTGCGTCGGGCAGATCGTGTGCAGCCCCTGCTCGGCGTACCACGCCGCGCGCCGCGGATCGAGGACGCGGGCGATGACCCGCTCGACGCCGTAGCGCTTCTGCGCGATCTGGGCCACGACGAGGTTGGTGTTGTCGCCGTTGGTGCAGACGATGACGACGTCCGCCTGACCGATCCCCGCCTCGTCGAGCGCGTCCTGCTCGAGGGCGGTGCCGATGGTGAAGCGGCCGCCGGCCTCCTCCCAGGAGGAGCCGAGCTCGACGTCGAGGCGCTCGTGGGAGAGCGGGTCCTCGTCGAGCACGGAGACGGTGTGGCCGGCGCGCAGGGCCGTGGTGGCCACGGAGGACCCGACCCGGCCGGCGCCTACGATGAGCACGAACACCGCTCGGATGCTACCCGCGTCAGCGGTCCGTCACCGGCGGTGCGGTGAGGATCACCCGGCACGGCGCCTTGTTGACCACGTGGCGCGTCGTCTCCCCGACGAACGTGTCGCGCAACGCGGCGTCGCCGATGCCGCCCAGCAGCGCGCCGCCCCGGATGCGCGTCGGCTCCTCCGCGGCGAGCACGATCGCCTCCACCCCGCGGCGCTTCGCTTCGTGCACGATCGCCTCGCCCGCGGCGCGCGCGCGGACCGTCGCGGTGGCGACCTCCACGCCGTCGTACTCCTCCCCCACGGCCTTGGCGCGGGCGAGCGCCGCGCGGGCACGCTTGAGCTCGGCCTCGGGGATGCGGGCGTCGATCGGCAGCGACATCGGCACCTCGATGACCCACAGCGCCTCGATCACCGCGCCGCCCTCGCCCTCGTCCGCGCGCTCGTCGGCCGACAGCCGGCCGGCCGTCTGCATGATGTCGTCGTCGAGGGCGGTCCCGAGCACCGGCACGAGGATCGAGCCGTACTCGGCCTCGGGGCGCTCCGCCCGGGTGAGTGCGCGCGCGGGGATCGTCACCCGCTTGAAGACCGGCTTGCCGTTGGAGCGCCGGTAGATCACGTAGAGCGCGATGCCGAACGCCATCCACAGCGCGCCGAGGATCCGCGCGCCGGAGTGCAGGGCGACCACGGCGACGAACGCCCCGCCCGAGACGAGCGCGCCGAGCGCCGCGGGCAGTGGGATCTCGCCGCCGCCGACGCGGACGCCGAGCGGCATCTTGTACGGCCGGTCGCGGTCGGGCTCGCGGTAGCGCAGCGAGATGATCGAGAGGTGCACGAGGGTGAAGGCGAGGGTGGCGCCGAACGCGTAGAGGCCGGCGAGGAACTCGACGTCGCGCGGGACGATCAGCGCGAACGCGAGCACCGAGCCGACCGCGATGACCACCACCGGCGTCGAGTGGCGCGGGTGCAGGCGGCCGATCGCCGACGGGATCTGGCGGTTGAGGGCGAGGGAGTAGCCGAGCCGCGAGAGGCCGAGCATCGCCGCGTTGCAGGCCACGACGAGGATCGCCACGGCCGAGGCCGCCACCACGTAGCGCAGGACGTCGCGCAGCCACGCCTGCTCGAACCCGGCCACGACCTCGAGCATCGGGGCCTCGATGAAGTCGTCGTTGCCGGTGGGCAGCCCACCGGCCAGCGGGAGGACGCTGACGGCCACGATGCCGATGCCGACGTAGGGCAGCGTGGCCGCCAGCAGCCGGGCGCCGATCAGCCGCCGCAGGCCGCGCCGCCCGATCGGCACCTCCCCGGCCAGCCCCGACGAGGCGTCGATCCCGGCGAAGGCGACGATCGCGAGGGTGAACGCGAACAGCACGTCCGCCGCCGGGGGCGCGCCGCCGACGGAGACCGGGTCGGTGAGCGCGTCGCCGGAGACCAGGAGCGCGAGCCCGAGCCCGATCAGCGCGAGCTGGAGGGCGAGGTCGGCGAGGACCACGAGGGCCGCCCGGTCGAACCTCCGCGGGTGGACGCCGCGCACGTTGATCCACGCCACCCCGGCCACCACGCCGCCGGCCACCACGAACTCCAGGAAGCCGCTGCCCACGGCGCCCCACCCGACGGCGAGGTAGTCCGTCACCGCGAAGGCGGTCAGCGCGGCGAGGATGACGTAGTCGAGCAGGATCGCCCACCCGGCCACGAAGCTCCACAGCTCGTTGAACCCGTAGCGCGCGATCACCGTCGCGCCCCCGCGCTCCTGATGCAGAGAGGCGCCCTCGACGTAGGAGAGGACGAGGAGGACGAAGAAGGCGCCCGCCGCCAGCATGACGAGCGGCGTGTAGCCCCGCGCGCTGTCGGCGATGAGCCCGAGCGCGAAGTAGATGGAGGCGGCGGTGAAGCCCTGGACGATCCCGAAGAGCGCGGGCGACCCGAGCCCGCGGCGCAGCGCCGGCGACGTGTCGATGCGCCCGAGGGCCCCGGTGGCGCGGGTGACGGACTCCGGTGCCCGCAGCCGGCTCATCGCTGCCTGCGCTCCACCCACAGGCGTCCCGCGCCCGCGGCGATGAACAGCAGGCCGAACAGGATCCCCGCGGCCAGCGGGCCGCCCCCGCGCGCGATCGTCGAGACGAGCATCGCGACGCCGAGGGCGACGATCAGCCAGGAGAGCACGCGGGCGGCGCTCACCGGGGCACCGGCGGCATGGACTCGATGATCACGCGGCACGGGCGCTCGGCGAGCACCGTCTCGAGCGTCTTGCCGAACAGCGACCCGCCGGCGACCCGCTGCGGGAGGGGCATGACGACGGCCGCCGCCCGCATGTCCTTGGCCTCCTCGACGATCCGCCGCCCCGCCTGACCGGGCCGGACCCGCTCGACGTGGCCGGTGACCCGCCGGCCGCCCTGGACGCGCGCCTGCTCGATCAGGGACTCGGCCTGCGCCATCTCCGTGCGCATGGGCGCCTCTATCGGGAGCGCGTTGGGCACCGGCACGGTGACCAGCACGTGGATCCCGCGCCGGCGGCGCGCGGCGAGCTTCTGCGCGGTGGCGATCACCTGCGGGTTGTAGCCCGTCTCGCCCACGTAGACGAGCACGGAGTCGTACTCCGCCTCGTGGTCGACGACCGGCTCCGGGATCGCGACCTGGTGCGTGGTCACGAGGTCGAGCCCGATCCGGCCCCGGTAAACGATGTAGACCAGCATGCCGGCGGCGAGCCAGAGCGAGCCGGCCAGCGCGATCGGCGGGCTCAGCGCGCTCACCGCCAGGAACGACAGCGCGGTCCCCGCCAGTCCCAGGACCGCGAACGGCGGCAGCTCGGCACCGCGGAAGCGGAACCGCCCGGGGCTGCGGTAGGGCCTGCGCGCGTCGGGGTCGGTCATCCGCAGGCGGATGACGGCCAGGTGGGCCATCGAGAACGACAGCATCGCGCCGAACGCGTAGATCGACCCGAGGAGGTCGGCCTGGCCGGGGAGGATCGCCAGGCAGGCCACGGCCGAGAAGACGAGGATCCCGATGTGGGGCGTGCGGAAGCGCGGATGCAGGCGCCGCAGCCCGTCGGGCAGCTGGCGGTACAGGCCCATGGAGTAGACGAGCCGGGACACGCCGAGGACCCCGGCGTTCGTGGCGGCCACCAGGATCGTCACCGCCAGCACCGCCACGTAGAGCTCGGCCGCCCCCTGGACGGGCCCGAGCTCCATGTTGCGGACCACGCCGAGGATGGGGTCGTTGGCGAACCCGCCCTCCTCGCGCGAGAGGGCGAGCAGCGAGGTGCAGTTGCCCCCCGTCGCGTCGCAGCGGACCGGCAGCGCGGAGAGCGCCACGAGCGGGAGCGTGAAGTAGATGGCGAACACCGCCACCATCACGCGGCGGATCGAGGCCGCGATCGTCTTGTCGGGGTCCCGCGCCTCCCCCGCCATGTTGGAGATCGTCTCGATGCCCGTGTAGGCGACCGTCCCGAGCGGGATCGCGATGAGCAGGTCGCCCCAGGTCGGCGCCGTCCCGACGAACTCGAGGTTGCGCAGCAGGATGTCGGGGTCGAGGACGAGGGCGAAACCGACGATCACCAGCGTGAGCTGGCTGAGGAAGTCCAGGACGGCCAGCACGAGGTTCACCCGGACGGCCTCCGAGACGCCCCGGACGTTCACGAGCGCGAGCAGCACGACGAGGCCGACGCCGAAGATCACGTCGCCGGGGGAGGTGTCGAAGAACGGGAACCCGACGCCGCCGAAGTAGTGCGCGGCGAAGAAGGCCGAGATCGCGATCGTGATCACGTAGTTGAGCATCTGCGCCCAGGCCGTGAAGAACGACCACATCTCGTTGAACGCCCGCCGCACGAACAGCGACGCGCCGCCGGCCTCCGGGTACATCGAGGTGGCCTCGGCGTACGTGGTCGCCGTGCAGTAGAAGAGCGCGCCGGTGAGGATGAAGACCAGCGGCGTCAGGCCCAGCGCGAAGCTGGCGACGAGCCCGAGCGCGTAGTAGATCGACGAGCCGACGTTGCCGTAGGCGGTCGAGAAGAGGGCGTTCGTGCCCAGGACCCGTTCGAGGCCGGGGAGGCGGCGTTTAGCCATGCGCAGGCTGAATATAGGGATGCGGCGCGCTCAGGCCGCGAGCCGCTCGAGCGCCTCCTCGAGCGCCTCCTCGAGGGCGTCGAGCCGGCGGCTCGTCGCCGCGTCGAGCGGGGCTCCGCGCTCGTAGGCCCCGAGGCAGCGGCGGGCGTCGCGAAGGGCGTCCGCGGCGTCGGCGGCGGGCCCCGGCGGGGC
>JALYMV010000123.1 GCA_030773575.1 Actinomycetota bacterium | reverse complement strand
AAACCGCGAAGGCGCGCGATCCCGCGACGTACGAAGCGCCCGTCGAGGCCCCAGACGCGTCCGGCGGGGACGAGCGTGAGGATGAGCAGCGGGACCCACTCGTGCGGCTGCTCGAACATCCAGCGGCCGCTCGACAGGTAGACGAGTTGGAGGAAGAGCTGCTGCCCGAGGCCGATCAGTGCCGCGCCGCGTGAGGCCAAGCCGACGATGAGCGGGGCGCCGACGCCGAGCTCGAGAGCGGTGATGAGCCACTGGAAGACGTCGAAGTTCGGGAGGAGGACGTCGTTGGTGATCGTCTTGAGCACGGGGACGTCGGTGCCGCCGTTGCGCTCGTTGACCTCGAAGTCGAGTACCTGGCGGGTCTCCTCGCGGTTGATGAGGAACGAGCTGTAGGGACCGATCTCGATCGTCCGGAAGCTGAAGAGCTTCGCCAAGCCGTTCGCGAAGAGGATGAGGCCCAGGAAGATGCGCAGGCCGGCGAGACCCTTGCCGAGCAGGCGCGCGTCGAGGTGGTCGGCCATGTCGGCTCAGACCCGCCGGTCGCCGGACGGTTCATGCGAGTCCGTGCGCGGCGAGTCGCGCCTCGGTCTCGGGGCTCGTCGGGAGGTCGAGCGCGGTGCAGTAGCGATTGAGCATGAGGGTGGCGGTGACGGCCATCGTCAGCTCGACGAGCTCGTGATCGGCGAGCGCGCCGGTGGCCCGGACCTGCACGTCGGGAGCGACGGGCCCGCTGCCGAGGGCGACGGCATCGATCCAGGCGATCATCGTGCGCTCCCGGTCATCGGCGAACGCCCCGTCGACGGGTTGCTCGCCGCGGAGAGCGCGGACCTCGTCGAAGGAGAGCCCGAGGTCCAGCGCGACGACGGTGTGCGACCGCACGCAATAGCGGCACTCGAGCAGCGCGGACGTCCGCAGGACGGCGAGCTCCTTCGCGCGTGCGTCGAGGAACACCGGTCCGAGCGCGATGCCGATGAACGGCAGCGCGACCTCCAGCAGCTCGGGAACCTGAGCGAGCGATCCCGTGACGGGGCTGACGGCGCCATCGCCGTAGAAGCGCCGCGGAGCAGCGGCGCCTGTTCGCGGTCGAGGAGCTCGATCAGCGGCTTGGCCTCGATCACATGCTCTCCTTCGGTGTCCGCCCGACCGGGCGGTTCGAAATCACGTTCACCTGATGCCGATGCGTGAGTCGTGGCCGTCGGGCAACTGGTCGGCGATCCGCACCAGCGCATTCACCGGCTGCTCGAGAGGGCTGGTCGTGCGCGAGACGAGCAGGTCGGTGTCGAGCCGGCCGCCATGGACCGTCGGGCCGAACGGGCTGTAGAACGCACCATCGGCCGTGAGTGTCAGCTCGGGCTCGAGCTGCTCGAAACCCGCCAGCAGACCCATCGCGTTCGTCGCGGCGCGCCCGCGGTTGACGATCGGGCGCACGACGTGGTCCTCGTCGGGGATCCCGGGAGCGGTGCAGCTCGCACAGGCGCTCGCGCTCCTCGGGATCGACGGCATCGGGGTCCTCGAGCGTCGTGGCGATGCGCACCCCGATGCCGCGCTCGACGAGCTTCTGGATCGCCTCGATGACCTTTCGGAAGTTCTCCGGCCCGCGCATCTCGTCGTTCTCGGCCGGGTCGGCCCGGTCGAGCGAGATCTGGATCTGCACCGGCAGGTCGGCGAGGGGCTCGAGCTCCCGCAGGCGCCGCTCGTTGAAGAGCGTCGCGTTGGAGAGCACCACCGTGGGCAGCCGACGCCCGAGCTCTGCCTCGAGGGCCGCCATGTCGTCGCGGATGAACGGCTCGTCGCCGGTCAGCCCGAAGCCCGTGGAGCCAAGGTCCCTGGCCTGCGCTGCTCTTGCGAGGATCGTGTCGCGGGCGAGCTCGCGGCGCCTGACCAGCGGCCCGGACTCCGTCAGGCAGTACGAGCACTGCAGGTTGCAGTGGTAGTTCAAGTAGAACCACAGACGACCGTTGACAGTGCCCGCGGAGACGGCTTGGGCCAGCGCACTCACGTAGTCGTGCGACCCAGGCGGCGGTCCCGATGATTCACGGACACCGGCGATCTGGCACCGTCGCGCTGAGCCGGCGGCGGAGCGGCGACAGCTTTCGTGCGAACGATCGATCGGGAAGAGGAGGAAGCGAATCGTTGCCGACGCGGCCGAGGTCAGACTGCCCGGCATGGTCCGCTCCGACGAACCGGCAATGAAGGTCGTCGGACCTTGATCGTGGTCTTCGACCTGAACGGGACGTTGACCGATCCTGCGCCGATCGGCGAGGCCCTCGGCGCCTCCGGTGACGTCGTACTCGAGCGAGCTGTCCGCTCGGCGTTCGTCGACGCGCTCACCGACGTCTACCGGCCATTGGCCGAGCACATCCGCGCCGCCGTCACCGTCGAGGCGCGGGGGCGCGGCCTCGACCGGAGCTTCCCCGCTCAGGTCCTGTGGGGGGAGGCCGATCCCGCGCTGCGCATCGAGCCCCACGGCGAGCAAGTCCGCGAGACGCTCGGTGTCGACTCGGTGGTCCGTCTGCCCGCCAAGCACCTCGTGCAGGAGGATGCTCCCGAGGCGCTCGCCGAGCGCGTCGCGGGGTTGGCAGCCTCGGTCGGCGCCGGCGACTGAGGGCGCACGTGAAGGTCGTCGTCGTCGGCGCCGGGCACAACGGCCTGGTCTGCGCGTGTTACCTGGCCCGTGCCGGCCTCGACGTTCTCGTCCTCGAGCAATCCGACCGTCCGGGAGGAGGGTCGCGGACCGAGGAGACCGTGCCGCGGTTTCGCTTCGACACGCACTCGGTCGCGCACAACATCATCAACATGACCCCGATCCCGCGCGAGCTCGATCTCGCCGGGGCGGGCCTGGAGTACCGCGAGATGGACCCGTTCGCGGTGGCGCTCTTCGCCGACGGCCGTCGCGTGCGCTTTCACCGCTCCATCGAGCAGACCGTCCGCTCGATCGCCGAGATCGACCGCGCCGAGGCCGACGCGTACGCCGAGTTCATGGAGGTCGCCGTCCCGGTCGTCGATCTCATGATCGCCGGTATGCAGGCCGGCGGATCGACGCGCGAGACGATCAGGCTGCTCGGAAGCCGGCTGCCGCGGGGCCTGCGGGCGTTCGGCCGCGAGCCGCTGCAGCTCGTGTCCGAGCTGCTCGGCCCGTACGGACGCGTGCTCGACAGCCGCCTGCGGTCGGATCTGACACGGGGCCCGATCGCGGCGTTCGCCGCCCACGCCAGTGCCGGCCCGAGCGCCGCGGGCGGGGCGCCGTTCGCCTTCTGGCAAGCGGCCTACCACCGGTTCGGCCAATGGCACGCGGTCGGCGGATCGGGCGCGCTCACCGCCGCTCTCGCCCACCGGCTGGAGAACCTCGGCGGACGCGTGCGCTGCGAGGCGGCCGTCGTGCGCATCGACGCGGCGGGCGGCCGCGTCCGCGCCGCGGTGCTCGCCGACGGTGAGCGCATCGATGCGGACGCCGTCATCACCGCCATGGACCCGAAGACGGCCCTGCTCGAGCTCACCGACCCGCCGCTGAGCGGCCGGGTCGCCGACCAGCTGCGCGCGACGCACCGCTCCAACAGCGTCCAAGCGCTCGTCCACGTCGCCGTCGAAGGCCTGCCGCCCTACACGGGCGCGCGCCCGGGCGACTGGAACGGGCTGCAGAGCTACGTCGACGGCGTCGACGCGCTCAGCCGGTCGTTCGCCGCCGCCGACGACCGGCGGCTCGCACCCGCCCCGGCCGCCGCGTACGCGTTCACGACCTCCGCGCTCGACGACACGCTGGCGCCACCTGGGCACCACACCATGTATCTCGCCTGCCCGGCCGCGCCGTATCTGATCGACGAGGGCTGGCAGAGCGCAACTCCTCGACTGGCCGAGGATCTCATCGATCAGGTCGAAGTCCGCGCGCCCGGCTTTCGCGACACGATCCGCGGAGTCCACATCCGCACACCCGCGGACATGGCCGCAGAGCTGCACTGGCCCGGAGCGCATCCGATGTACCTCGACCTCAGCCCCGACCAGCTCGCCGTAATGCGCCCAACCGCCGCGCTGGCCTCGCACCGCACACCGATCGCCGGGCTGTACATCAGCGGCGCCGGCACCGCGCCCGTCGGCGGGATCAGCGGCTCACCCGGCCGCGCCGCCGCCCACGCGGTCCTGAAGGATCGGACGGGGACGCCGCGGCGTAGGTGAACCCGGTCAGGCGCCACCGAGCCGGGATGAACCCCCGGGGCCACCCGCGCGGTCGGAGACATCAAACGCAACGAGGACGTCAGTGGAGGAACGAGATGAAGAGGACGAGGCGACCTACGCCGCTCGGGGCGGTGGCGCGGGGGCTGGCTGCGGGTGCCGTCGGGACCGGCTTCATGACGATAGCTCAGGAGCTGTCCGCCAGGCTCCAGGCCTCCGACGACGACGGGCAACAAGGTCCCGAGCCCCCGCGCGATCCGTGGGAGCAGGCGTCGATGCCGGCGCAGGTCGCCCGCAGGATCAGCGAGGGCGTCTTCCATCACCAGGTGCCGCCGGAGCGGATCCCGGTGCTGACTCACGCCATGCACTGGGCGTACGGGACCGGTTGGGGGGCGATCTACGGCCTGATCCACGGCAGCCTCGCCCGGGAGTCGAAGGTCCGGGACGGCCTCCTCTTCGGCACCGGGGTCTGGGCGATGTCCTACGTGCAGCTCGTGCCCATGGGCCTGTACGAACTGCCGTGGAAGTACCCGCCCAAGAGCATCGGGATGGAGGTGTCCTTCCACCTTGCCTATGGCGCCGGCGTGGCGAGCGCCCACCGGCTCCTCGAGCGATGAAACCGCGGGCAGCCGCCACCCGGGTCGAACTCCGCCCGGGTGCGCCTCCAGGTTCATCCGCGCAGTGTCCCCCAGGCGTCGTTGGCTTCGGGCAGGCGGCGGCGGCGCCGCAGGTGCGGCGTCACCCGGCGACGCAGATCGTCGCTGACGCGCTCGGCCTGCTCGGACGTCGGGCGGCCCACGCCGCCTTGACGCCCGCGCGCCCGCACGGGCCGGCGCGCCGCGCGCCGGAGGGTGGGGACAAGCGTAGGCTGAGAAGTCGGGACATGGTTCCGCCTCCAGGTCGCGGTCGACCGTCGCGTACCCGCGCTGGGCGCGGTGGCGCGCCAGAACGCCCTCCAGCGGACGCGCACGGGTGCGAAATGGCCCGCTCGCGGGCAGCTTGAGCTACATGGCCGAGGTCGTCGTCATCACCGGAGCGTCCGCCGGCGTGGGACGGGCCACTGCCGTCGCCTTCGCCCGCCGCGGCGCCGCCGTCGCGCTGCTCGCGCGCGGCAGGGCGGGACTCGACGCCGCCCGCCGCGACGTCGAGGAGGCCGGCGGGCGAGCGCTCGTCGTCCCGACCGACGTCGCCGACGCCGCACAGGTCGAGGCGGCGGCGGAACGCGTCGAGCGCGAACTCGGGCCGATCGACGTGTGGGTCAACGCGGCGATGACCGCGATCCTCGCGGAGGTCCGCGACACAAGTCCCGATGAGTACCGCCGTGTCGTCGAGGTCACGTTCCTGGGCAGCGTCCACGGCATGATGGCCGCGCTGCCGCGGATGCAGTCGCGTGACCGGGGCACCATCGTGCAGGTCGGCTCGGCCTTGGCGCGGCGAGGGATCCCGCTGCAGGCGAGCTATTGCGGCGCCAAGCACGGCATCCAGGGCTTCGTGGAGTCGCTGCGGGCCGAGCTGCTGCACCAGGACAGCGCCGTGAAGATCAGCATGGTCCAGCTGCCGGGGGTCAACACGCCCCAGTTCGGCTGGGTACGCACGCGCGGGCTGTCCAAGCACCCCCGGCCGGTCGCACCGGTGTACCAGCCGGAGGTGGCTGCCGACGCCATCCTGTGGGCCGCCGATCATCCGCGGCGCGAGCTGTGGGTCGGTCTTCCCACGTATTACACGATCATCGGGAACTGGTTCGCGCCCGGCTTTCAGGACTGGTTCCTGGCCAGGAAGAACTACGCCGGTCAGCAGAGCGACCGCGACCTCGGGCGCGACCGGCAGGACTACCTCTTCGAGGCCGTCGACCAGGACGAGGACCGCGGCGCGCACGGCATCTTCGGCGACGAGGCCAAGCACCGGAGCACCGCGCTGTGGGCGACGATGCACCGGCGGTCGGTGGCCGCGGGCGCCGTCGCGGGGCTTGCTGCCGGCGTCGCCGCCCTGCGGAGCCTGCGGCCGTGAAGCGCATCGGCGACTACGCCCTGCTCGGCGACTGTCACAGCGCCGCGCTCGTCAGCCGGGACGGCACCGTCGAATGGTGGTGCCCGCAGCGCTTCGACGCGCGGAGTGTGTTCGCGTCGCTGCTCGACGCCGGCGCGGGCCGCTGGTCGATCAGGCCGCACGGCGACTTCGACGCCGAGCGGCGGTACGCCCCCGAGACCATGGTTCTCGAGACGACCTTCCGGACCGCGGACGGGTCCGCGCGCGTCACCGACGCGCTCGCGCTGGGGGCCGGCGAACGCGGCCACGACATCGGCTTCTCCTCACCGCACCGCCTGCTGCGGCTCGTCGAGGGACTCGAGGGCTCGGTGCGGCTGCACGTCGAGTTCCTTCCGCGTCCGGAGTACGGGCTCGTCGTCCCCGACGTGCGTCGCGTCGACGGCGGCGCGCAGACGGTGGGCGGTCCTGACGCGCTCTTCCTCCACAGCGACGCTCCTCTCGAGGTCGGACATGGGTTCGCGCGCGGCGACGTCGTCGTGTCGGCCGGCGAGCGGCGCGGGTTCGCGCTGCAGCATCACGCGACCCTGCGAGCTCCTTCCGCAGAGCCGATCGACGTGCCCGGCGGCGTGGACGACACGGTCGCCGGCTGGCGTTCGTGGTCCGAGATGCATCGCGACTACCGCGGGCCCTACCGCGACGAGGTCTCCCGCAGCGCGCTCATCCTTCAGGCGCTCACCTACGAGCCCACCGGCGCCATCGTTGCCGCGCCCACCACCTCGCTGCCCGAGGAGCCCGGCGCAGAGGCGAACTGGGACTACCGCTTCACGTGGCTGCGCGACGCGAGCATGACCCTCAAGGCGCTCTGGGTCGCGGCGTGCCCGCACGAGGCCGAATGGTTCTTCGAGTGGATGGCGCTGGCCGCCTCGTCGCGGCGCCAGGGCCAGCCGGTGCAGATCATGTTCGGCGTCGGCGGCGAACGCGACCTCACCGAGCACGAGCTCGACCACCTCGCGGGCTTTCGCGACAGCCGCCCCGTGCGGATTGGCAACGACGCCTGGGACCAGCGCCAGCTCGACGTCATGGGGGAAGTGCTCGAAGCGGCGTGGATCCTGCACGACCAGATCGGCATGCCCGACCCGCACACCGCCACCTTCCTGAGCGGCCTCGCCGACCAGGCAGCTGGGTCGTGGCGCGAGCAGGACAGCGGCATCTGGGAGGGCCGCGAGGGCACCCGCGACTACACGACCTCGAAGCTCCTGTGCTGGGTGGCGCTCGACCGTGCCGTCAAGCTCGCCGGGTGGCTGGGCGCCGAGAGCCGGCGCGAGCGGTGGGTTCGCGAGCGCGACGCCGTGAGGCACGAGCTGCTCGAACGCGGCTGGAGCGCGGAAGCCGGCGCGTACACCGGGGCGTTCGGCTCCGACCACCTCGACGCCGGCGTCCTGCTCATGCCGATCCTCGGCTTCCTGCCCGCCGACGACGCGCGCATGCGCGCGACGATCGACGCCGTCGAACGCGATCTCTCCCACGACGGGCTCGTCCAACGCTGGACCGGAGCCGGTGACGAAGGGGCGTTCGTCATCTGCTCGTACTGGCTCGTGATGTGCCGTGCGCTGCTTGGAGAGACCGATCGAGCCCGCGAGCTCTTCGAACACGTCACCGGCCACGCCAACGACCTCGGGCTGCTGGCGGAGGAGATCGACATCCGCGACGGAGGGCTGCTCGGCAACTTCCCCCAAGGTCTGTCGCATATCGGGCTCGTCAACGCCGCCTACGCCATCGAACGCGCGCTCGAGCGCGCGGACGCAGAAGAGGAGCACCATGGGAAAGCTCGATGACCGCATCGCGCAGGTCACGGGTTCTGATCGGAATCGGTCATGCCAGCGCCGATTCCGATTCCGATTACGTGACCGGGTCCACGTACGTCATGGACGGCGGTCTCATGCACAGCCCGGCGCGTCCGAGCGGACCGGCTACGGGATGAAGTGCCGGCTCTACCGCACGGCAGAGGGCCAGTCGCACGCTCCAGCGGCCGAGTGGATCCGGCGCGCGCTCGAAGGCGTGCTCTGAGTGGCCAGGTCGATCCTCTACCCGGAGCTGCGCCGTCTGCTCGGCGAGGGCGCGCAGCTCATCGAGGTCCTCCCGCTCGAGGAGTACTCAGAGGAGCACCTTCCGGGTGCGATCAACCTCCCGCTGAAGGACCTCGATGCGCAGACGAGCGCCCGGCTCGATCGCGGCACGCCGGTCGTCGTCTACTGCTGGGACTCGCTCTGAGACATGAGCCCGCGAGCCGCGTGTCGGCTCGAAGCGCTCGGGTTCGAGCAGGTCTACGACTACGTCCCTGGCAAGGTCGACTGGCTCGCGCGCGGGCTCCCGCGCGAAGGCTACGAGGCGGCCGGACGTCGCGCGGTCGACGCGATCCTCCACGACGTCGCGACCGCGCTCCTCGACGACCGCATCGGGGACGTGCGCCCGCGCGTGGAAGCGTCGCCGTACGGCTTCGCGCTCGTCGTCTCAGACGGTGGGGTCCTGCTCGGCCGGCTGCGACGGGCGGCGCTCGAAGGCGACCCGGAGCAACGGGCTTCGGCCGTGATGGAGGCGGGGCCATCGACGGTGCGACCCGACACACCGCTCGACGAGCTACGAGCGCGCCTTGAGGACCGTGGCCTACGGAGCGCCGTGGTGACCACACCGGACGGTGTTCTCTTGGGCCTGGTCCGTCGCCAGGACCCTGAGCCGTCCTGAGCGAGCGTCCGATCGCGGTCGACGACGTGAACCGTCCCGTCGCCCTGCGGGTCCAAGCACCGTGAAGGCGACCGCTTCGCTTCCGCTCGCCTCCACGCGTGCGCCGTCGATGCGCCTGCGCCAGGGGCTCGTCCTGCTCCTCGGAACCGTGGTCTTCGCTGTCGTAGTCGGACCGGAGCCCGATCGCTTCTACCTCACCCCGCTCGGACTCGGGCTCGCCTACCTCGCCGCGGCGGCCGCCGGCGGACGCCGCGGCGGTTACTGGGCCACGGCGATCGTCCTGCTCGCCTGGGGGCCGGCTGTCGTCTGGCTCCGCGAGAGCCGTCCGGATCTCGACACGGCAGGTGTGTACATGGTCGCCGTCGGTCTCGGCGCGCTCGCCGGCCTGTGGATGGCGCGTCGCGGGTACGCAGTCGACGCGCTCGGACTTGCCGCGACAATCGTGCTCGCGGGACTATCGCTCGCGTTCGCCACGCAGTGGGACGAACTGGTCGAGGCGCGGTCGTACGCCATCGCCGTCGGGCTCGTCGGGCTCGTCAACGTCGTGGCGGGCGCAGTGTCCATGCTCAGAAGGTGACGATCTGGCGGCCGTCGGCCATGAGATGGTCGGCGAGCGCCTTCGGCTGACGTAGGGCGCCACGGCTGCCCCGCATCTTCCGGACCGGCTCACCAGGCCCTGGCCGCAGATCTGTCCGCCGGAGCCGATCGACCGAAGATGAGCGCATAGTCGGTGGCGCCGAACTCGGGCGCCGGGCAGTCGACGACGAGGCAACCATCTCGCAACCCGATGATCCGATCGGCGAAGCGCGTGGCGAGATCGACCTGATGAAGGCTCGATAGGACCGTGATGCCGCGCTCACGGGCTACTCCGCGCAGCACGTCGAGCACATCCGTGGCCGTTGCCGGGTCGAGGCTTGCGACAGGTTCGTCGGCGAGCACGATCGGGCTCTGCTGCGCGAGCACGCGAGCGATCGCCACGCGCTGCTGCTGCCCCCCGGACAGCCGGTCGGCACGCTGGTGGGCCTGCTCGGACAGACCGACGCGAGCGAGACACGCCGTCGCCAGCGCGCGGTCGTCCCGCTCGAAGTGCCGCAGCACCACCCGCCAGGTCGGGACGTGTCCCAATCGACCGGCGAGCACGTTCTCTTCGGCGGTCAGTCGGCGCACCAGGTTGTACTGCTGGAAGATGAGCCCCACCTCGCGGCGGGCCTGTCGCAGCTCGCGCCCGCGGAGCCCGACCGGGCGCCGCCCGGCCAGCTCGACCGTTCCCTCGGCGGGCTCGATGAGCTGCGTCAGACAGCGGAAGAGCGTCGTCTTGCCGGCGCCGCTCGGACCGAGCACGGCCACCACCTCGCCGGGCGCCACGTCGAAGGAGATCTCCGAGAGCGCCGGGACCGGCTGGCCGAGATAGGTGTGGCCGAGACCGATGATCCGGACAGCTGCGGCGTTGCTCATGCGAGCTGCCGGCGCAGGCGCGAGGAGAGCTGATCGACGGCGGTGACCATGGCCAGGATGATCGCGATGACCGTCAGCAGGCGCGGGAAGTTCAACAGGTCGAGGCTGTTCTTCAGTTCGAGCCCGATGCCGCCCGCGCCGACGATGCCCAGCACCGTCGACGTACGCACGTTGAACTCGAGCATGTACAGCCCAATGGAGCTCAGCGCCGGCAGCACGTCGGGCACGAGCGCGTAACTGACGAGCTTCGGCCGCGACGCGCCGGTCAAGCGGACCGCGTCGAGCGGACCGGCCGGCATGTCCTCGATGCTCTCCGCGAAGAGCTTGGCCATGCTGCCCCATGTGTGCAGGGCGATGCCGAGCACGCCCGCGAACGGCCCGAGTCCCACCGCGGCGACGAAGAGGATGGCGAAGACGAACGAGTCGATCCCGCGCAGCGCGTTGAGCAGCCAGCGGGTCGGCAGGCGCACGAAGCGGTTCGGGGTGAGGTTCCGCGCGGCGGCGGTGGTGCTGATGAGCGCAAGTGCCGCCGCCAGGGTGGTCCCCACCAGGGCGATGGCGAACGTCTCGGCTGCCGCTCTCAGCAGTGGACCGAGCTCGGCCGTCGCAGGTGGCCAGGCGCGCCCGGCCCAGTCGGCCATCCGTGGGAGGCCATCGAGCAGGGCGCCGAGGTCGACGTCGGCCAGGCGCACGCTGATCGCGTAGACGGCGAGCATCGTCGCGGCGGCCGCGAGACGTCGACGGGACCGTCGGGCGCGGCTCACAGGCCCGCCCCCGACGGCTTGGAACGGACGGGCTGCCGAGTCAGACAGATCGACCTACTTGTTCAGCACGCCGACCGCCTGCGCGGCGTCGCGGATCGGCGCGTAGGTCTCCTCGCTCCCCGGCACGAAGCCCGTGTAGTGCTCCGGCAGGATCTTGGCCGCCTGCTCGGGACTGAGCGCCAGCAGCGCTTCCTTGATGCGCCTCTTGAGCGCGGGATCGAGGCCGGGCTTGACCGCGATCGCGTCGTTCGGCAAAGGATCCGATCGCCACACGATCTTCGAGTCCCCGGCGTCAATGGCACCGGATTCGATCATCGCGTTGCGATTGCGGTCGAAGTCGGTGGCCAGATCGACTCGGCCGTTGGCGACCGCGATCTCGTTGGCGGCGTGCGTCGCGCCCTCGGAGTACTCGAAGTAGGTCTTGGGGTCGATCTCGCGCTCCCGGAACCAGTTCGTGGGGATGAGCCACCCCGACGTCGAACCGGTGTCGGCGAACGAGATCGACTTGCGCTTCCCGTCCTCTGGCCAGCGCTTGATGTCCAGGCCCGGTCGGCTGATCACGATGGCGTGGTAGATCGGCTTCTCGTCGTACTTCGCAGTGGCGATGGCCTCGGCTCCGCCCTCCGTGTTGGCCAGCACGTAGCCGAACGGGCCCATCCAGGCCACGTCGAGCTGATCGTTGCGCATGGCCACCGAGATGCCGGCCCAGTCGGTCGTCACGCTCAGCTCGTAGTCCATCCCGAGCTCACCGGACAACCACGCGAAGAACGGATCCCATGCCTTCTTCGTCTCTCCGGGGGTCGGCAGCAGCGGGCCGATCCCGACGCGCAGCGTCTCCTTCTCCGCGGCGCCGGACGAACCGGAGGAGCCTTCGTCCCCACCGCATGCGGACACCGCGAGCGCCAACCCGACCCACAAGGCCAGGACGCCGCGACGACCACAGCGATGCAAGGCGCTCAAGGACGGCTCCCACTCGACGGACGGACGTCGACGCCGCGCCAGAAGGCGACGTGATCCTTGAGCGGCGCGGCCGCGGGCTTCGGGTCGGCGTACGACCATGCCGCGGCCTCATTGCGTTCGCCGTCCACTTCGAGGTTGTAGTAGCTCGCTCGACCTTTCCACGGGCAGACGGTCTGACGATCGCTTGCGCTCAGGAGGTCCCAGTTGACGCTCTCGGACGGGAAGTAGTGGTTGCCCTCCACGAGGATGGTGGCATCACTGGACGCGAGCACGGCGTCCTTCCAGATGGCCTCGACCGCGCCTTCGCTTCGGGCTCCGGCGTCGCCGCCGAAGGCGCTGATGATCTTCGCGAACCTGCTCATGGATCTTCTCCCAAGTCGATGATCACTGTGTGACCCTGCCGTCGGGGCGCACGGTTCAGTGGTTTGCTGCCGCAAGCCCGGTCGGCTCAGGGCCGATCGATCAGGCGCAGCGCCGCGAGCGCCGGGCGCGTGATCGCGCGGACCCGAGACCTTGCGTACTTCGCGCCCACGTGCTCGTCGGCAGCGCGGGCCTGGCCCTCTGCGAGGGTCGGGTAGGCGTGCACGGTCTGTGATACGTCGTCGATCTTGCCGCTCTGGGCGATCCAGGCGGCCAGCTCTGCGATGGCCTCGCCGCCGGCGGGTGCGGCGACGGTGGCGCCGACCAGCCGGCCGTTTGGGTCGCCGATGAGCTTGGCGAACCCGTGAGCCTCAGCGGCGGCGATGGCGCGATCCAGCCGTGCGTACGGCGAGCTCACCGTGACGATGCGCTCACCCCAGCGCTCGCGCGCCTGCTCCTCGCTCATCCCCACCCGGGCCACCTCTGGATCGGTGAACGTGACCCACGGCACCGCGTCGTAGGAGACCTTGCTGCGGGCGCGGAAGAGCGCGTTGACGGTGGCCACGCGGGCGTGGTAGGCGGCGACGTGGGTGAAGGGGAGCTGGCCGGTGACGTCGCCGATCGCGTAGACGTTGCGTGCGCTGGTGCGCAAGCGGCCGTCGACGAGCACTGCTCCCCGCTCGTCGGTCTGCGCGCCTATCGCGTCGAGGCCGAGGCCGTCACTCTGCGGCCGCCGGCCGGCCGCCACCAGGATCCGGTCGAACGCGACCGTGTCGCGCGTGTCGCCGGCCTCGATCACCACTTCGTGGCCGTGAGCGGCGGCGCGTACCTCGACGGCTTTGGCGCTCAGGCGCAGATCGACGCCGTCCTTGCTCAGATGCTCGCGGACCAGATCGCCGGCCTCGGGCTCCTCCTTGGCGAGCAGCCGCGGCGCCATCTCGATGAGCGTGACGTCGCTTCCCAGCCGGGCGAACGCCTGGCCGAGCTCACAGCCGATCGGGCCGCCACCGAGCACGACGAGCCGCCGGGGAAGCTCTCGCAGATCCCATACGGTCTCGTTGGTGAGGGGCGAGGCGTCGGCGAGCCCGGGGATCGGCGGGACCATCGGTTGCGAACCGGTCGCGACGAGCGCGGCGCGGTAGGCGAGCTCCCGTCCCTCGACGTCGATCCGCCCGGGGGCGACGAACCGCGCATCGCCCTCGATCACCTCGACGCCCTCGGCCCGCAATCGCTCGGGTGAGTCGTGCGGCGCGATGTCCGCGATGGCCGCATGGACACGATCCATCACGTGGGCGAAGTCGACGTCCGGTTCTACGGCGAGGAGGCCGAGCCGATCCGCCGTCCGCATCCGGTGCGCGAGGTGGGCGGCGGCGATGAGGCTCTTGCTCGGCACACACCCGGTCCACAGGCAGTCGCCGCCGGTGCGTGAACGTTCGACCAGCGCTACGCGCGCGCCCGCGGTCGCCGCGATGACCGACGACACCAAGCCGGCCGTGCCGCCGCCGATGACCACCATGTCGTAGCGCTTCACGTGCGACCTCCTCGCTCGCTTGCCGAACCCTGTCGCGATCCGCGACGCCTCCGGCCGTCGGGCCCCGAGGTCGCAGAACTGTGACCTGCAGCAGCCGTCGAACGGTTCCCCTACAGCGTCCGCGAACCGTTCTGATTGCGAGGCGGGTCGAAGATCGGGTGCACAGCCCCCAGTTCCATGTCGACCACGTCTTCACCACGCGCCGGCTCTCCGCGTATCTCGACGGTGAGCTCGGGGCCGACGAGTGCCGCCGTGTCGAGCGCCACATCGACGCATGCCCCGGCTGCCGCCGTACCGTCCGATCGCTTCGCCTCGTGGTTGGCGGGCTCACGCTGCTGCGCCGGTGCGACCCGTCCGGGCTGGCGGCCAATGTCATCGAGCGGTTGCGCGGCCAGGCGCGCCGTGACGATGACGCCAGCCGACGCTGGAGCAGGGACCGCAGCGCCCGACCGCGGCGGCGTTGACAAGCTTCCGTCTCGTGCGACCGACGAAGACCGACGGCGGGTCACCGCGGTGAGTCAGCTCCTGTCCAGGTCCGAGGAGCAGGCGCTCGTGTCACGGGCGAAGTCCGGCGACCGCGTCGCCTACGAGACCCTCGTCCGCCACAACGCCGACCGGCTGTACGCGGTCGTCCTGCGCTTCAGCGCCACCGAAGCGGATGCCGAGGAGGCCACGCAGGAGGCGTTCCTGCGTGCCTGGCGCAGCATCGGCCGGTTCCGGGGCGACGCCCGGTTCTTCACGTGGCTGTACCGCATCGGCGTCAACGAGGCCAAGCGCATGCTCGACCGACGACCGGGCGCTCAGGTGGAGGTGTCCACGGAGGACCGGCCGATCGACGACGTCGCCGACGACGCTCCGCAAGTTCACGTCCAGGCGGAGGTGGCCGAGTTGCGCCTCATGCTCGAGCGGGCGATCCGGCGGCTTCCCGAGAAGTACCGGGCGGCGGTCGTCCTCCGTGACGTCGAGGGGCTCTCGACTTCGGAGGCTGCCGACGCCCTCGGGTTGCGCGAGGCGGCGTTCAAGAGCCGGTTGCACCGTGGCCGCATGGCACTCCGTACCGCGGTGGCCCACTACGTCTCGGACGACGACGAGCTCGTCCCAGAGGCTCCGGGCACGGAGCTATCGTGAGTGGCGTGCTCTGGCAGATGGTCGATCACCGCTTCACGAGGACGCATGCTTCCGAGTACCTGGACGGGGAGCTGTCGCCGCCCGAGCGCGAGCGTGTCGCGCGGCACACCTCGGTCTGCCCCAAGTGCCGTGCGCTCCTCGCATCCCTGCGTCGCATGATCGAAACGCTGCCCACCCTCGCTGCACAGCCGCGGCCGAGCGTCGAGGCCGGCGTGCTCGAGCGGCTTCGCCGCGACGGCTGACGCCCGCTGCGCGGCGAGTGGCGTCCGTAGCGCTCGGCCGCGGCCGACGCCAGCACGCCTGCGGCCCCTCTCATCCCCTCATTCGCTGCCAGACCGGTCAGCGTCCGTCAGGTCAGGCGCAGGGAACCGCTCGGACTGTGCCTCGGCGTAGAGGTCCTGCACCTGCTCGGAGAGCTCAGCGGCGACTTCGCGACCGCGCATCCCCGCTTTCATCATCGCTTTGACCGTCTCCCGCGGCCCGTCGCGCAGGAGCGCCGCGACGGAGACGACGCCGCCGATCCCGAGCGCCCAGCCGGTGCCGCGGCGCGCGCCCTTCCACATCTCCGACCTCGTCTTCCGGCTGTCATCCATCACTGGTCTCCTGTGGGTCGTGGCCGTCGGCACAGCGCTTGCGCCGGTCCCCTCCGAGCAGTGGTCGTAGCCCGTTGACCGCCGCCACGACGGTCGAGCCGTTGTGCACGACGGCGGCCGTCGTCGGCGAGAGCCCCGTGGCGGTGGCGACCGTCAGCGCGGCGAGGTTCACACCGCCGACGATGCCGATGTTCTCGCGCACCAGGCGCATCGCCTGACGGGCGGCGGCGACTGCTGCGGGCAGCGCATGCAGGCTGTCCTCGATCAGCACCACGTCGGCCGTCTCGCGCGCAACGGCCGTCGCGCCGCCGAACGACACGGAGACGTCGGCGTAGGCAAGTGCCGGGAGGTCGTTGATCCCATCGCCGACGAAGGCCACCCGACGCCCTTCCGCGCGGAGGGTCCGAAGCACAGCCGCCTTGTCTTCGGGAAAGAGCTCGCCGTGCACGTTCACGGCGTCGATGCCGAGACGCCGGCCGACGGCATGCGCGGTCTCGGTCTTGTCGCCCGTCAGCAGGTGGATCTCCATCCCGTGGCGCTCGCGCAGGGCGGCGACCACGTCCTCGGCCTCGCGGCGGATCGGGTCCGCGTACGCGATCACGCCGCATAACGTCCCGTCGGCAGCGACGTAGATACGCGACCGCCGGTCCGCGAACGGCTTCGCCGGCGCCAGGTCGACCCCATCGCGGGCGAGCAGCCGGTCGCTGCCCACCAGGATCTCCTGCCCGCCGATCTCGGCCCGGACGCCCAGGCCGATGTCGTAGTTCCACCGGCCCCTGCGCCCGGGCGTGACGCCGGCATCCGCGGCGTAGCGCACGATCGCCTCGGCGACGGGATGGCTGAGACGCTGGTCGGCGGTCGCCGCGATGGCGAGGATCTCGTCGGCCGAGAGGGCGCTCGTGACGCTCTCGACACCGGCGACGGCCGGATTGCCTTCGGTGATGGTCCCGGTCTTGTCGAAGACGACGGCGTCGACGCCGGCGAGCTGCTCGAGTGCCCGGCCGCTGCGGATCACCACGCCGGCCTGTGCTGCACTCGTCATCGCCGCGAGGACGGCCGTCGGCACGGAGACCCGGATGCCGGTCGCGAAGTCGGCGATGAGGATCGACGCCGCGCGCGTGGGATTCCGCGTCGCCGCCAGCACCGCACCGGCCAGCAGGAACGACGGCAGCACAATCCGGTCAGCGAGCTTGCCCGCGTAGTTCTCGATCCGCGTGTCGTGCACCGGCGCGTCGCGCATGAGCTGCACGATCCGGCCCGCGCGCGTCTCGGCGCCCACCAGCTCGACGGCGATGTGCAGATGCCCGTCGCGCATGAGCGTCGAGGCGTAGACGACCTCGCCCTCCTCGTGCAGAACGGGCATCGGCTCGCCGGTGAGCTGGTGCTCGTCGATGAGTGCCCGCCCTTCGAGCACCCGCCCGTCGACCGGGATGCGGTCTCCGGGATAGACGACCACCACGTCGCCGCGACGGACCTGGTCGATCGCGATCTGGACGGGCTTGCCGCCGCGTGCGACCCACACCGTCTCGGCGATCGAGTCGAGGAGGTCGAGCAGCTCGCGTTGCGAGGCCCGCGCCGTGCGCTCGCGGATCGCCTCCCCCACCTCGACGAGGCCGATGACCGACAGCGGGGCCAGGAGCGAGCCCCGGATCGTCGTCAGGAGGATCGCCGTCATGTCGAGGACGTCGAGATTCAGCCGCCGCTCGACGGTGATGGAGTGGATGGCCCGACGGGCGATCGGCAGCGAAGCGGCCAGGACCGCGACTGCTCCCACCGGTCCAGGCAGCGTGAAGCCGAGCAGCCGTCCGACCGCGGCGACGCCGGCGACCGCTGCGGGCAGCGCGAGCCGCGAGGCCCGCTCCCCCAGCGGGGGGACCGTCGTCGTCGCGGGTTGGATCGAGGGGTCGGCGGCGTCAGTCAGCAGCCGCGCGACCCGAGCCTGCGCGTCGTGCTCCGCCGGAACCGGATCCGACCAGCGGACGACCAGGGAGGCCGCCGAACGGTTGACGCTCACGCCGGCGACCCGCTCGTCGCGTTGCGCCACGGCAATGACCCGGGCCGCGTAGTTCTCGTCGGTGCGCAACCGCTGCTCCCGGCAGCGAAGCCGGTCGGCGAGCTGGTGGACGACCTCGTGCTCGACGGCCGGCGCCGTCGCGGCGACGCTCACGGGGGAGGCGGCGATGCGCTGACGATTGCCTGGTCGCGGGCGCCGCCATCGCCGTGAAACCTCCAGAACGTCTCGGTCGCGTACCAGGCGAGGAGGTACCACGGCGCGTCCGCGAGCCGCTCATCGCCCCGCATCGCTCGACGCGCGGCCAGCAGCCCCAACCCGAGCGGGACGAGGGTGCGCAGATCGGTGCCGCCGAGGCGCTGCCCGACGGCGCGGTTGCCCGCGGTCGCCGCGGCCGCGATGATTTCCGGCGGGGACGACGAGGCGGCCGTCGGGAGGCGCGCGTCCAGATCGACGCCGAGCTCGAGCAGGCCGTCGGCGATGACGGGGAGGTGCTCGGGCGAGAAGCGGACCACGATGCTCGCCGACCGCGCTCGCACGTCGACCGAGGTGACGTGGGGCCACGTGCCCAGCTCCTCCGCCACGGCGGCCAGGGCCGCCCGGCGCGAGCGGTCGCCCTGGAGACGAACCCGCCCCGGCACCGCGCTGGCGACGCGCACGACGCCCGAGCGGATGGCATCGCGGTCCATCGAGCGAATACTACGGTTCGCGGTGGCTCCGCGCCGTCGCTCGTCGCCGGCCTTCAAGAACCGGGGATCAGCGCTCGCCTCCCCGCGTGTCGAACGCGCGCATCGGAGGTGCGGAGTCGGGCGCACCCGGTTCGGGAAGGACGTCGTCGTTTCCGGTGCGCCCGGGGATCACGGCGTCGGCGACCGGGGTGTCGGGTTGCTTGAGGACGCGCACGCCGTAGACGTAGGCCAGCGTGCCGCCGAGGAACCCCCCGGCGATCAGCAGCCCCATGGCGACGACGCCGAGCACCACGGCGAGCGTCTCGACCTGGTCGTCGCGGTAGCCGTCGAGCTGCGCGACCCACGTCAGCGCGAACACGACGGTCGCGGCCAGCATCGAGATCAGGTGGATGGTCGCGACGCGCCGCACAGGTCCCTGCCTCGGCAGCCGCACCCAGTCCGCGAGGCCGGTGAGCGCCGTCGGCGCGGCGAGCAGCAGCCCGAACGAGAGGGCGAGCAGCGAGCCGTGCGCCATCTGCTTCTCCTCGAGGCCGAAGGCGCCGAGGACGAGCATGACGACCGCGACCGTATACGCGCCGATGCTCGCGTCGGTCAGGGGCGGGTGGGACGGTTTGCCGGGCTGGCCCTGCAGAAGCTGTCGCATACGGAGCTTCGCGTCGCCGCCGGCGCGCTTCTTACCTCGCGTGCGCAGAGACGGCGAAGGATGGCCGGCGCGCCCTCAGCGCGCCAGCTCGAGGAACTCCTGCCGTGTGCGATGGTCCTCGCGCACCAGCCCGTAGAGGGCCGAGGTGACCGTCCTGGAGCCGGTCTTCTGGACGCCGCGCAGCGACATGCAGAGATGCTCGGCCTCGAGCACCACCCCGACTCCCTTCGGCTGCACGTGCTCCTCGAGCCAGTTGGCGATCTGCTTGGTCAGGCGCTCCTGCACCTGCAGGTCGCGGGCGAAGAGGTCGACCACCCGCGCGAGCTTCGACAGCCCGAGGATCCGCTCGCCCGGCAGGTATCCGACGTGGGCGACGCCGAAGAACGGGAGCATGTGGTGCTCGCACAGCGAGTGGAACGGGATCGAGCGCGCGACGACGAGCTCGTCGTAGCCCTCGTCGTTGGGGAACGTCGTCGCCTCGAAGGGCCGCGGTGTGAGCAGCTCGGCGTACGCCGCGGCCATGCGCCGCGGCGTGTCGCGGAGGTTCTCGCCCCTCAGGTCGACGCCCAGGGCGGCGAGCAGGTCCCGGGCCGCCTGCTCGACGCCCCGGCGGTCGATCGCGCGGGCGCCCGACCCAGCGGGGAGGGAGGGGACGAGGTTCAGCCCGGCTGGCGTATCGGTGGTCATGTCGAGGCTTGGCGTCGGGTGTCGATCGATTCTTACGCCGGACGTGCCCGACCGCGGAACATGGCCGGAGATGTGGCATTCCGAAACAGATCTGGTGAGGTTGCGGCATTCATCGCGCCGTGCAAGGGTTCGGCGCCGGAATCGCTACCGCAGGGGAGACCACATGCGCACCATCGATGCCGGCACGCGCACGGCTGCCACCGAGACCGCGGTGCCCTCGAGCCAGGAGGCACGCCCGCCCCTCGCCTGGACGCTCCTTCGGCTGGCGCTTGCGGCGGTGTTCCTCTGGGCCTTCGCCGACAAGCTGCTCGCCTTGGGCTTCGCCACCGGAAGGGCGGAGAACGGAAGCGTCGACGTCCTCGGCCCGGACGCCTGGATCAACGGCGGATCGCCCACGAGTGGCTTTCTCGCCAACGGCACCGACGGTCCGCTGGCCGGGCTCTTTCAGGCCATGGCCGGCGTCGGTGTCGTCGACTGGCTGTTCATGCTCGGCTTGCTCGGCGTCGGCGTAGCGCTCCTGCTCGGCATCGCCTTGCGGATCGCCGCGGTCGCCGGCGCGACGCAGATGCTCCTGATTCGCGCCGCCACGGCGCCCGAGAACAACCCGCTCGTGGACCAGCACGTCATCTACGCTCTCGCCCTCTTCGCCCTCGCCGCCGCAGCCGCCGGCGATCGCTGGGGCCTCGGCCGAGCGTGGCGACGCAGCCGACTCGTCCGGCGATTCTCCCTGCTGGCGTAGCGTCTCATCGTGCGTCGCCGGCCTCAGCGCAGCCGGTAGCGCAGGAACAGGTCGGCGCCCGCGCGCAGGGCCCACACCAGATCCATTTCGATGACCCCCTCCAGCGGGAGCCCGTGGACGATCGGCAGCGCGTCGGGTCCGCCTTCGAGCTTGGCCGCGACGGAGAGGAAGAGCTCGTCGATCAGCCCTTGGCGAAGCAGCGCCGCGTTGAGCGCGGGCCCGCCCTCGCACAGCACGGAGCGCACGCCGTGCTCGTGTCGCAGCGTGCGGAGGGCGGCGGCGAGGTCGACGGTCGTAGCGCCGCTCCGCAGGTACTCGACCCGGGCGCGGCAGCCGTCGAGCTCACGATCCGATCCGGTGACCACGAGGACGCGCGAGTGCTCGTCCTGCAAGAGCGGCACGTCCGCCGGCAGCTCGAGCCGGCCGCTGACCACGACGGCCAGCGGATCGCCGGCGAGGCCCTCCCGGCGCCGCTTGTCGCGCAGCGCCGGGTCACGCACGAGCCGCCCGTAACGCTCGACGGCGACGGTGCGGGCACCGACCATGACCGCGTCGGCCTGGGTGCGGAGGTGATGGAAGAGATCGCGGTCGGCCTCGTTGCCGATCGGACCGGCGCGTCCGTCGACCGTCGCTCGCCCGTCGGCGGTCGCGACCATGTTGACGGCGACGTACGGCCGCTCGGGCGGCGCAAGGTCGCCGAGCCGCAGGCCACGGGTGAGATGGTCGGCGCTCAGCGGGCGACCCGCCGGCTCCAGGCGTTCGAGGTTCACGCGGATGTGGAGACTGTCGCGGACATCGGGCTATCGGCGTCTACGTCGCTCTCATCTGTTACGACGACAAGGAGGATCGGATGACCCCCGGCATGCAAGAGCCCGCGCACGTCGTTCATGAGCTCGTCGCGGATCTCGACTATCCGATGTTCATCGTGACCGTCGCCGCCGACGGCGAGCGGTCGGGCTGCCTCATCGGATTCGCGACCCAATGCAGCATCAACCCGCCGCGCTTCCTCGTCTGTATGTCCGAGAAGAACCGCACCTTCCGCGTCGCACAGCGTGCCGAGGTCGTCGTCGTGCATCTGGTCCCGGACCACGCCGATGAGCTGGCTGAGCTCTTCGGGTCGCTGACCGGAGACGAGGTCGACAAGTTCTCGCGATGCGATTGGTCGCCGGGCCCGGACGCGACGCCGATCCTGGCCGAATGCCGCAACTGGTTCGCCGGTCGCATACTGGACAGAGTGCCCGCCGGGGATCACTGGGCCTTCCTTCTGGACCCGTTCGAGGCCTCGAGCGACACCGCCGAAGGGCAGTTCACCTTCCATCGGGCCCGCAGGATGGACCCCGGGCACGAGGCCTGATCGCGGGACGACGCTGGTGCCGGTCCACGTAAGGTGCGCGCGGTCGCCGGGGGTCGTCGGCGCCGGCTGACGCCGCACGGTGATCCGGGAGTGTGCCTCAGGCACATGACCGGTCAGCGGGTGGCGTTCAGGCGGTGATCGACG
>JALYMV010000122.1 GCA_030773575.1 Actinomycetota bacterium | reverse complement strand
GCGCTCGACGTCGAGCGCGCGGTCGAGGTTGTCCTGCGTGCGGTCGAGCTTGAGCTGCGCGCGCCGGCGGCGCTTGCGGTGCTTGCCCAGCCCGGCCGCCTCCTCGATGAGCAGCCGCCGGTCCCTGGGCTTGGAGGTGACGATCGCCTCGACGCGGCCCTGGGAGACGACGGAGTGCATCTCCTTGCCCAGGCCGGTGTCCGAGAGGATCTCGAGCACGTCGGTCAGGCGGCACTTCGCGCCGTTGACGCGGTACTCCCCCTCCCCCGCCCGGTCGAGCCGACGGACGATCGAGATCTCCGACATCGGCAGGTCGATGCGCCCGTCGCCGTTGTCGATGACCACCTCGACCTCGGCCTCCGAGCGGGCCTGGACGCCGTGGGCGCCCCCGAAGATGACGTCCTGCATCGACTGGCCGCGCACGGCGAGGGGCGACTGCTCGCCCATCGCCCACAGCACGGCGTCGGTGACGTTTGACTTGCCCGAGCCGTTGGGGCCGACGATCACCGATACGCCCGGGGTGAAGTCGAGCTTCGTGCGGTCGGGGAAGGACTTGAAGCCCTTGAGGGTCAGCGAGCGCAGGTGCACGGCTGGCTCACCCGCTTCCCACCATGGCGTCGAGCGCCGCCTCGGCGGCCGCCTGCTCGGCGTCCTTCTTCGAGCGCCCCGAGCCGCGCGCGAGCTCCTGGGCCGGCGGGCCGGGGACGATTGCCGCGACCTCGAAGGTCCGCTGGTGCGCCGGCCCCTCCTCCGCGGTGACGTCGTAGGTCACGGTCGCCCCGCGCTGCGCGAGGCGCTCCTGCAGGGCGGACTTGAAGTCGGCCGGCCGCGAGAGTGCCTCCTCGATCTCCGGCGTGAAGGCCTCCACCACCGCGGCCGCCGTGCGCTCGATCCCGAACTGCAGGTAGCAGGCGCCGATCACCGCCTCGATGATCGAGGCGAGCACCCGCTCCGTACGGGCGAGCGACTCCGTGGCCGGCCGGGCCGCCTCCGCCGGCGCCGTCCCGAGCAGCCGCTCGTCGAGCCCCAGCCGCTCGGCCACCGCGCGGCACGAGCGCCCCGAGACCGCCTGCGCGCGGACCTTCGTGAGCTGGCCGGCCCCGTAGCGGTCGGCCTCCAGCCGCGGATAGAGGTGCGTGGTGATCGCGATCCCGAGCACGGAGTCCCCGAGGAACGCCAGGCGCTCGTAGGAGTCGGCCCGGCGCTCGACCCACGAGGAGTGCCTGACGGCCTGCCGGGCGAGATCCTCCGGCAGGGCGTCGAGCAGCTCGCGCAGCTGTCGCAAGCCGGCTCAGGATCGCTCGGCGGCGGTTCCGCCACCGGCGGAGCCGTCGGCGAATCGGTGATGGGCGAGCACGAAGTCCACCGCCTGCTCGACGGTCACGATCCTCGCCGCCTGCTCGTCGGACATCGTCACGCCGAAGGAGTCCTCGAGCTCCTGGACGAGCGTGTAGAGGTCGAGCGAGTCGGCGTCCAGGTCGTTCTTGAAGTGCGTCGACTCCTGGATGCGCTCGGGGTCGAGCTCGAGCTCGTCGGCCAGGTGGGCCCGGATCATCTGGAGGATCTCGTCGCGGGTCATGGACGGTCGGGGACGCTACCGGGGACCGCGGACGGCGCCTCGCGGCGGCGCAGCGCCCCGCCCGCCTCGAGCGCGTCGTGGGTGCGGCCGGCCAGGTCCTCGCGCACGCCGCGGGCAGCGACCCCGATCGCCGCCGCGCTCCCGCGCCAGCCGAAGGAGCCGTGCGGGACCACCGCGAGCTTGCGCAGGCCGAGCAGGACCGCCCCGCCCTGGGTCTCTGGGTCGACGGCGTCGCGCACCCCCCGCAGCGCCGGGCGCAGCAGCAGCCCACCGGCCTTGCCGCGCGGCCCCGCGGTCGCCGCGTCGCGGACCGCCCCCATCAGCGCCGCCGACGCTCCCTCCATCACCTTGATCGCCACGTTGCCCGTGAAGCCGTCGCAGACGATGACGTCCGCGGCGCCCGTCCCGATCGCGAAGCCCTCGACGTTGCCGGTGAAGTTCAGCCCCCCGCGAGCCTCGGCCAGCCGGGCGTGGGCGGCCACGACTTCCTCCCTCCCCTTCGCCGGCTCGCCGCCGTTGGAGAGCAGGGCGACCCGCGGGTGCTGGACGCCGAGGACGAGCTCGGCGTAGGCGGAACCCATGTGCGCGAACTGCACGAGGTGCTCGGGGCGCACGGCGACGTTGGCGCCCACGTCGAGCATCAGGAACGGGTGGCGCGGGGCCGGCACGTACATCGCCAGCGCCGGGCGGTGGACGCCCGCCGCGCGCTTGATGCGGAAGAGCCCGGCCACGAGCACCGCGCCCGTCGACCCGCCGGCCACGAGCGCGTCGGCACCGCCGTCGGCCACCGCCTGCACGGCCTGCACGACGCTCGCCTCGGGCCGGGCGCGGACCGCCCTCGCCGGGTCGGGGTCCTTGGCGATCGAGACGGGCGCGTCGACGACCTCGACGCCCGGAT
>JALYMV010000121.1 GCA_030773575.1 Actinomycetota bacterium | reverse complement strand
CCGCGGAGCGCCGCGCGCAGGCCGCCGCGGTGGCGCGCGCACTGCGGCGGCGGTGAGTACGCCGTCGATTGTGCCGTTTGGCCTGGGCGGACGCGCAGAATCGTCTGCAGGCGGCGCCCGGGGGCAGCGAGTGACGGGCGAGTCAGGCTGCCTCGGCGATCGCCTCCTCAGGCATCGCGAGCTCGGCGCGGATCATCTCCACATCGGGTGCAGTCCCGTCGGGTGAGCGGGCGTGCGCCGCGCTGTTCTCGAGCGTTCGCAGCCATCGTGCGACGCGCGGACGCTGCTGGGCGCTGCGCGCCGCCTCGCGCGGCGTGAGTCCGTCGAAGCGGGGGTCCGGCTCGTCGAGGATCCGCATCCACCGGTCCCGCGCGAAGCCCGCGATGACGGCCTCCTGGACGTCGGGCGAGACCGTGCGGTCGCCTCGCTCGGACCGGTCCGCGCGCGATGCGCCCGCCTCCATCGGTGTGACGTGCCGCTCGACGAGGCGTGCCCGGTCCCCGATCGCCGCGGCGACCAGGTCGATCGCGCCGTTCAGTCGTTGCGCCGAGATGGCGTGGAAGGTCAGCTCGCCGGGGCGGAGCTCGAAGGTTCCGAGACCGATCCTGCTGCCGTCGGCCTGGACGCGCCGCTCGTCGGGATCGACGAACACGGGCGTCGATTCGAGCAGCATGGCGCGCGCAGGGAGAACCGGCCGCCGGGCAGCGAGCTCGCGCCGCGGCGCGGTCCACTCCAGGCAGATGCCGTCGCCGTCCTCGGTGTCGCCCGTGTCGACCAGGTCCGGCTGACCTTCGAACGCGGCCGCGGCGTCGTCACCGGCGAGCTCCCAACGTGCGTGCGCGTCGACGACCTCGTCGCCTTCGAACGTGAAGAAGCTCGGCGGCGTCCGACGGCTCGGCGGCAAGAAGCGCAAGAGCTCCGCCGCGCCGATCCGGAAGGCGGCGCGCGGCGTGACGGATCGCTCGGCCGCGAGGCGATGGACCTCTGCGACGAGCTCGTCCTCCTCGCTCGCCTCGAAGATGGCCGCCGGGCCCCAGAGCTGGTGGCCGTCGGCGCCGGACATCACCCGTGCCAGCAGCACGTCCCACCTGGCAGTCGCGCGTGAGACACGGTCGCTGCGGACCGTCACGACCGCCTCGCCGAGGACCTCCTCGAGCTCGATCGACGCCCCGGCTTCGACCGCCCGTGCGCGCCACAGGCCGAGACGCGCCCGGGCGAGGCTCGCCGCCGCCGCCCGCTCGAGCTCGCCGAGGCCGGGAAGGTCGGCGAACCGCTCAGCCGCCGTGCCGCCGCCCGGAAGCTCCCGATCCAGATGCGCATAGGAGCACAGCAGGTCGACCGTCTCCGGTCCCATCGTCCGGGTCTCGCCGCAGAGATCGTCGATCGCGGCGTCGAGGTGCTCGGGGTGATGGGCGATCGTCCACGCCTGCAGACGTTCCCAGACGCGGTCGGTCGTCCTGCTGCGCCGGCCCGCCTCCGCCGCGGCCTGAAGACAGCACCGTTTGTGCTTGCGCCCGCTCCCGCAGGGGCACGGCGCGTTTCTCTGACTCTTCGCCATGGCCGCACGCTACGCGCGAGCCCGGACGTCCCTGTGCGGATGGAACACCCGGCTCGTACCATCCGCACCATGCCGGCCCTGCCCGACGCCGCGCTGGACGAGCGGGAGCGTGAGCTCCTCGATCGTCTGGTGGCGGCTCTGCAGGCGGAGTACGGCGATGACCTCGACGCCGTGTGGCTGTACGGCTCGCGCGCCCGGGGCGAACGCCCGCATGACGAGTCGGACATCGACGTCCTCGTCATCACGCGCGGTGAGCGCGACGACAAGGCGCTGATCCCGGCGTTGTGGAGGGTGCTCGACGACCTCGGCAACCCGCACATCCTCGTCGACCCGCGCCAGCGGTCGCGAGCGTGGGTTCAGGGTCGGCGCGCGATCGACTCCTTCTTCCTGCGCGAGGTGGACCGGGACAGGATCGTCCTCTACGGGAGCGCGTGAGCCCCCGCTCGGCCGAGCTGCTCGTCCGCGCGCGGCAGGGGATCGCCAGCGCCCAGCTGCAGGTCGGCGGCGGTCACGCCGCAACGGCGGTCTCGACGGCCTACTACGCGATGCTCTACGCCGCTCGAGCGGCACTGAGCGAGCGCGACCGTCACGCGCGGTCGCACGCCGGGACATGGAGCGCCTTCCGCGAGGAGTTCGTCCTCACCCGGCAGTTCGAGGAAGGCCTCGCCCAGGACGCGCAACGGGCCCAGGCCCGGCGCGAGGCCAGCGACTACGCGGCCGCGACGTTCGAGCTCGCCGAAGCCCGGGAGCTCCTCGCCACCTCCGAACGGTTTGTCGCGGCGGTCGAACGGCTCACGTCGACCTGACGGCTCCGTCAGCGTCAGCGCGGCGGACCCGCGCTGGACGCCGGCGCGGTGAATGCCCTTCTGGAACGAGCCGAAGCCCACCCGCTCGCCGTCACGAAGAAGGGTCGCGTCGACGACAAATCGGCGGCGTTTCGACGTGCCACCTTCCGGACACTTGGAGGGGCGAGAGCTGCGAGCCGCGCAGGCCGGGCTCGTATCGGAGGGGAGGGGCCCCGGCTCTCGCGCGATCAAGGCTGGAGGGGGAGATGTCCAAGTCAGTCCGGTCCGCAGCGCTCGTGGCGATCACGGCGCTGGTCGTGTCGCTGCCGTCCACGGCGGAGGCCAAGCGGGATCCGAAGCTCGGATCCCTGAAGCAGGTGGGTCACGAGCCGCTCATGAAGCGGGGGATGAACGCCGCCCTCGCGGTCCACGGCGACTATGCGTACGTCGGGAGCCGAACCGATGCCCACCAGGGCACGCCGCACGGCGGCTTGATGGTCGTGGACATCTCGAAGAAGAAGCCGCGGCTGCTCGGTGGCCCGCTCGACGCGCGCCCGGGCGAGTCGACGCGCGAGCTGCGGGTCTGGCGGTCGCAGGAGATCCTCATCGTGCTGAACACCAACTGCGGCGTGGGCCCGAACCTGCATCTCTGCACCCGGCCGTCGATCAGCAACTTCCGCTTCTACGACATCTCGGGATCCAACGCGCGCCAGCCGCGGCTGATCACCCAGTTCGACGTGGACACCCACGAGTTCTTCCTGTGGCAGGACCCGAACAACGCGCAGCGGGCGCTGATGTTCGCGGGGAACGCCGGCTCCACCTGCGCCACGCGGGGCGGCTCGCCGAGTTGCCCGTTCTCCGTCTGGGACATCTCGCCGGTGCGCGACGGGCAGCCGCCCGTCACCCTGTACAGCGGCCCGCACGGCTACACCCAGTTCCCACCCGCCCCCGAGCGGGCGACGATCCCCACCGGGGGCCTGCACTCGCTGGCGGTGAGCAACGACGGCACGCGCGCGTACTGGGCGCTGCTGACCGGTGGGTTCGCCGTGGTCGACGTGTCGGACTTCGCGAAGGGCGTGCCGTCCCCGCAGCCGCGCCCGATCACCGCCAACCAGAGCCGTCCGACGTGGCCGGGGCCGGGAGCGCACAGCGCCGTCAAGCTGTGGGGCCGCGACTGGGTCTGGGCCGCCGACGAGGTCTACGGCACCGCCACCGGCCGCAATCACGGCTGCCCGTGGGGGTGGGTGCGGATGATCGACATCTCCGATCCGGTCGCGCCCACGGTCAGGGCCGAGTACAAGCTCCCGCAGAACGTCGCGTCCGCGTGCGATGAGTGGGAGCCGCGGCCGCGTACCTCCTACTCGGCGCACAACCCGACGCTCACGCCGAACATCGGCTTCTCCACGTGGCACTCGGGTGGGCTGCAGGCCGTGAGCGTCGAGAACCCCCTCCGCCCGCACCGGCTGGCCCAGTTCATGCCCAGGCCGCTCGACGAGGTGATCTTCGAAGACCCCCGGTTGTCGTCGGATCCCGACACGGGCAACGGCGAGAAGGTCGTCATGTGGAGCTTCCCGATCATCAAGGACGGGCTGATCTACGTCGTCGACGTCCGCAACGGCCTGTACGTCCTGAAGTACCGGGGCCCCTTCCACCAGGAGGTCAAGAGGATCACCTTCCTCGAGGGCAACTCCAACCAGGGGGACGCGCTCTGCTACGAGCCGGTCGCCGGGGCGCCCGGCGAGGCGGACGGTCGCGGTCCGGAACGCGGGCGCGGGCGCGGCCACGGGCGGGGCGGTCGTCGCGGCGCCGGCGCCTCGGCGCGACCGATCCGCTGCTGACGTCCGACGGTCCGCGCGCGACCCCTTCCGCGGTCGGGAAGGGGTCGCCCGCCGGTCAGCCCACGACCGGATCCCGCGTGCGCACGCCGTCGACGCGGCGCACGATCCCGAGCGGGTTGCCGTCCTGCAAGGCGGGCGGCAGGAGCGCGTCGGGCGCGTCCTGGTAGACGACCGGGCGCAGGAAGCGGTCGACCGCCGTGGCGCCGACCGACGTGTGGGCGGGGGCGGAGCTCGCGGGCCACGGCCCGCTGTGGTGCATCGCCAGCGTCACCGAGACGCCGGTCGGCACGCCGTCGAAGATGACGCGGCCCGCCCGCTGGGTGAAGCGCTCGACGAGCGGCACCAGGGCGGCGTGCTCGTCAGGCTCTGCGTGGACGGTCGCGGCGAGCTGGCCGCCGAGCGCGCCGAGCGCGGCGAGCAGCTCCTCGTCGCCGTCGTACTCGAGCACGACGACGGCCGGCCCGAAGTGCTCCTCGCGCAGGGCGGGCGC
>JALYMV010000120.1 GCA_030773575.1 Actinomycetota bacterium | reverse complement strand
CTACGCGCTGGTGCGGCGCCTCGAGCGCCGCGGCCGCACGGCCTGCCTGCCCGGCCCGGCGACCACCTCGTCGCGGCGCTGGCAGGCCGACGGGGTGCCGCGCACCGTCCTCTCGTGGCTCGTCATCCGCTACCTGTGGCTGGCCGGCGTCCCCGCCGGCCGGCTGGCCGCGCTCTATCGCCAGATCCGCTGACCGGCGGCGTCAGCGCCGGCGCTTGCCGACCACGACCCGCGCCGACACGCGGCCCGCGAGCCGCTGCTGCGGGTCGCGGTAGGCCCGCCGGCCCTCGCCGCGCGCGCGGTCGACGAACAGCTCGACGCCGTCGTAGCGCTCGATCTCCTCGATGGCCTCGCGCAGCTCGGCCAGGCTCTGCGGCCCGATGTCGAGCGCAGACTCGTCGCGCGCCCGGTCGTCCTCGCGCTCCTCCTCGCCGTCGAGGTCGATGACCAGCTCCTCGAAGAGGCTGTCGTCGCCGAGGTCGGCCTCCGCGCCGCGCAGGATGATCCGGTGCGAGCCGCGGCTGAGCCCGGAAGGCATCCGCAGCGGCACGCGCACGACCTGCTTGGGCCCGCGCAGGCGCTGGATCGTCAGCCGGGCCCTCAGGCGCTGGCCGGCGCGCACGCGCCGGGGGAGCCGCAGCTCGCGCATGTAGGCGAGATCCGCGCCGCGGCGCACCCGCAGGCCGGCCTCGACGGAGGTGACGTGCAGCGCCTGACCCGTGTAGGTGGTGATCAGGCTGAGGGCGGTCTCGAGGTCCGAGCCGGCGCCGGCCGCCACGACGTTCGTGACCTCCCCGCCCTCGCCGGCGCCCCCTCCTCCGTCGCCGACGTAGCGGTTGCAGATCCTCAGCGGCTTCTTCAGCTCGCGGACGCCGATGTTCACGCACATGTCGCCCGTGACCTTCGCCGGCGAGCTGCGCAGCACGCCCGCCGCGGCCTGCGTGACGGCCAGCGGCCCGATCAGCGAGACGAGCGAGAGCCCGAGCGGGTCCTCGGCGTCCGTCTCGTCGGCGACGTTCGCGTCGACGGTCTCGCGCAGCCCCGTGTCCTGGTCGCGCGCCGTGGCGCGGACGGGGACGGTCCGCGGCAGCCCGCCGAGGCGGCCGACGACCGCGCTGAGCGCGTCGTTGGAGACGGTGCCGATGTCGTGCGAGGCGGCCGCGAGCTTGTAGGTCGAGCCGATCTCCCCGAGCTGGTTCGGGTTGTTGATCACCCGGTAGACGTAGGCGTCCTGCATGAGCAGGCTGCGGCGGCCCGCGGCGTCGAGCTCGTGGCCGAAGCTCCAGACGCGGTCGCCGTCGACGTAGGCCACCGTCCCGACCGCGCCGATCGTCAGGTCGCCCGACGAGTAGCCGACGCCGACCGCCGAGCCGGGGCGGAGGGTCTGGGGCGGGAAGGACCGCAGCGGCCCGGGCGGCGCGGCGAGGATCGTCCGCCCACGCTTGCGCGCCGCGCTCGAGAGCGCGGTGCTCAGCGGGCGGCTGAGCCCGGAGACGGTGAGCGGCTCGGCGAGCTTGCGCGCCCGGCGGGTGGCCTGCGGGCGCGGCTTCGCGCGGGCGGGCGCGTCGGGCGGGTTGCCGAGGATCGTCTCGATCGGCGTGGCCAGCACCACCTTGCCGCCGTACTCGCCGATCGACTCCGAGATGGCGCCGGCGTTGGCCGGCCGCCCCTGGCGGTCACGGCAGAAGATCGGCGAGCCCGAGAAGCCCGGGCCGATGCCCGTCGCGTCGACCGCCGGGCCCGACACGCGGATCAGGATCCGCGGCCCGTCGACCCCGCCGCTGCCCTCGACGACGTCGAGGATCTCGACGTCGAAGGACGCCGGCTCGAGCCCGCGGACGACGGAGAGCGCCGAACAGGCCATCCCCGCCCGGACGTCGGAGAGCGGCATGATCGGATCCCCGGCGCGAGCGGGCGCGGCGAGCACGAGAGAGGCGAGAAGGCTCACCGCGAGAAGCGCAGGGCGACGCAAGGCGGCGGAGATTAGCGTGGGGGACGGGTGTGAACGCCGGTTATGTCGCGGGCCGCCGGACCGCCTACGCTTGGCGGGCAGGTTCACCTGCGCCAGCGCCCTTGGGGGGTGGTGTAATTGGCAGCCCGCGGGCCTTTGGAGCCCTGAGGTCCCGGTTCAAGTCCGGGCCCCCCAATGCGCCGGACCACGCGCCGGTTCCGTCCGTCCTCCGTGCGAACATGTGTTCGTATGAAGCGGCCGGTGAGACAGGATTCGAGAGGGCCGGAGGTGGCTACGGAAAGCGACCTGGCGTGGCTCGCCGGCCTCCTTGAGGGCGAGGGCAGCTTCATGTGCGGGCCACCCTCGTCTCCCAGGCTTCCGGTGGTGGTGATCTCGATGACCGACGAGGACGTCGTGGCCCGCGTCGCGGCGCTGTGGGGCCTCCGCTACGTCACCCTTCGCCCCCGCCGCTGGAACTGGGCGGTCTCGTACATGGCGACGATCCGCGGGGCCAACGCCGTCGAGTGGATGCTGGCCCTGCGGCCACACCTGGGCCGCCGCCGTCAGGCTCAGGTCGACCGCGCCGTCGCGAGCTACGTGCCGCCGGCGCGCCGGGTCCTCGACGACGCGGGCGCGGCCGCGGCGCTCGCGTCGCTGGCCGACGGGTGCTCCGTCCGCGAGGTCGCTGAGGGGCTCGGGACGAGCATCTGGACCATCTACGACCTGCGGCTCGGGCGCACCTATCGTCACCTCGAGCCGCATCCCGACGAGCGCCGCGCGCGACTGCTCCCCCGCACCACGTGACCCGCCTCCGGCCTTCTACGATGCCCCGGTGAGCGCCCCCACGGTCGTCATCCTGGCCGCCGGCGAAGGCACGCGGATGCGGTCGGCGACGCCGAAGGTGCTGCACCCGCTGTGCGGCCGGCCGCTGATCCTCTGGCCGGTGCTCGCCGCGCAGGCCGCCGGCGCCGGGCGGGTGGTGGTCGTCGACAACCCGCGCCGCGCCCTCGAGGGTGTCCTGCCCGATGGCGTCGAGACGGTGGTGCAGGCCCAGCCGCTCGGCACGGCCGACGCGGTCCGTGCGGCGGCCGATCACATCGACCCCGGCGAGCCCGTGGTGATCCTCATGGGCGACGTCCCCCTCATCACCCGCGAGGCGATCGAGGCGCTCGTCGCGACCCACGAGGTGGCCGGCGCCGCGGCGACCATGGCGACGATGGTGCTCGCCGACCCGTCGGGCTACGGGCGCGTCGTGCGCGCGGCCGACGGGACGGTGGAGCGCGTGGTCGAGACCAAGGCGCCGGGCGACGCGACGGCCGACGAGCTCGCGATCGGCGAGGTCAACACGGGGATCCTGGCCTTCGAGGGGGCAGCGCTGCTGCGCGCGCTCGAGCGGGTCCAGCCGGCCAACGCGCAGGGCGAGTACTACCTGCCCGACACGCTGCCGGTGCTGCGAGCGGAGGGCGCGATCGTCGCCCCGCACGTCGTCGACGACGCCAGCCTCACGCTCGGGGTCAACGACCGCAACGACCTCGCCGCGGTGCGCGCGCTCGCGCAGGCGCGCATCCACGCCTACCACGCCCGCCGGGGCGTGACCATCGTCGACCCGGCCTCGACGCTGATCGACGCCGGCGTCGTGATCGGGCAGGACACGACCGTCGAGCCGAGCTCGTTCCTGCGCGGCGCCACCACGGTCGGCGCCCGCTGCACGGTCGGGCCGCTGAGCACCCTGATCGACTCCGAGCTCGGCGACGAGGTCTCCGTCCCGCACTCCTACCTCACGGGTGCGCGCGTGGCCGCGGGCGCGACGATCGGGCCGTTCGCCTACCTGCGGCCGGGCGCCGTGCTCGCCGAGGGGGCGAAGGCCGGCGCCTTCGTCGAGATCAAGAACTCGAACATCGGGCTGGGGACGAAGGTCCCGCATCTCTCCTACATCGGCGACGCCGACGTGGGCGATCACACGAACATCGGCGCGGGCAACATCACCGCCAACTACGACGGCGTCCGCAAGCACCGCACGACGATCGGCGCGGGCGTGCGCACGAGCGTGGACACGGCGTTCGTGGCGCCCGTGACGGTCGGCGACGGGGCCTACACGGGAGCCGGCTCGGTCATCACGGAGGACGTCCCGCCGGGGGCGCTCGGCATCGCGCGCGAGCGCCAGCGCAACGTCGAGGGATACGCGGAGCGGAGGAAGCGATGAGCGGTCAGGTGACGTCGACACCTGGTCCTACACTGCGCCCGGTGAGCACCCTGGACCCCACGCCCGCGCTTTCCACGTCCCTCCAGCTGGGCTACGACAAGAAGCTCATGCTGTTCTCGGGCAGGGCCAACCCCGGCCTCGCCGCCCGCATCGCCTCGAAGCTCAGCGTCGACCTCGGCGGGGTGACGCTCAGGACCTTCGACGACGGCGAGGTCTACTGCCGCTACGAGGAGTCGATCCGCGGCGCGGACGTCTTCATCGTGCAGCCGACGTGCGGCAACCCGGAGACGGGCGTGTCCCCCAACGACGCGCTGATGGAGCTGCTGCTGATGATCGACGCGGCGGTCGGCGCCTCCGCGCACCGGGTGATCGCCGTCACCCCGTGGTTCGGCTACTCGCGCCAGGACAAGAAGTCCGCGCCGCGCGAGCCGATCTCCGCGCGCCTCGTCGCGCGCGCGCTCGAGTCGGCGGGGGCCGACCGCGTGCTCACCATGGACCTCCACGCCGGCCAGATCCAGGGCTTCTTCCAGAAGCCGGTGGACCACATGACCGCCCTGTTCATGCTCACCCAGTACTTCGACGACCAGCAGCTCGAGGACCTCGTGGTCGTCTCGCCCGACGCCGGCCGCGTGAAGCTGGCCAAGAACTTCGCGTCGAAGATCGGGGCCGAGCTGGCCATCCTCAACAAGGAGCGCCCCGCCCAGCAGGTCGCCGAGATCGGCTACGTGATCGGCGACGTCCGCGACAAGACCGCGATCCTCGTCGACGACATGATCGGCACGGCCGGGACGCTGATGGCCGCCGCCCAGACCGTGATGGACGAGGGCGCCGCGCGGGTCTTCGCGGCCGCCACGCACGGCATCTTCTCCGGCAACGCCTACCGCAACCTCGCGGCGTCGCCGTTCGAGCAGATCCTGGTGACGGACACGATCCCGCTCAAGCCGGGGGCCCCCGACAAGATCCACGTCCTCTCCTGCGCGGACCTGCTGACGGACTCGATCCGCTCCATCTTCACCGACGACTCGGTCTCCGAGGTCTTCCGCGGCGAGAACCAGCTGTTTTGAGCGGCGGCGGGGGAGCCGGCGGTGGCGCGGCCGCGCGGCTGGCCGGTCTGCTCGGCCTCTCCGACGAGGAGCTGCTGGCGACGCTCGACGCCGACCCGCTGGCGGTCGTCGCCGGCGACCTCGACCACAAGCCCGAGCTGCCGATCCTGCTCGACCTGCTCGCCGAGGCCGAGGAGCGCGCCGACGCGCCCGTGCTGCGGCGCTGGGTGCGCCGGGAGGGCCCGGCGGGGCGGCCGATCGAGCTGCTGCTCGCGCGCGACTTCGGGCGCTTCGAGGACGCGCTGGCGACCCTCGCCGAGCGCGGCTTCGTGCTGCGCGGCGGCGGGGGCTGAGCGCCTACTCGTCGGGATCCGGGCGCTTCTCGCCCGGCCAGACGCCCGTCAGGTAGGCGTAGCCCTGGGCGGCGTTGCGGTCGACCACGACGCGCACCACCTTCAAGATCACGCCCTGCATGGCGGCCACGGCCAGCAGCTTCGGCCAGCGCGCCTCCTCGGTCGTGGCCTTGGGCGGGTCCTCGTCGTCGACCTTCGTCCAGACGAAGTCGAAGACCTTCTTGCCGAGCTGGCCGGCCAGTAGCCCGAGGACGATCCCGAACGGCTTGTAGATGAGCTTCATCGCGCCGCGAGCCTACCCCCATCGACCGGCGGCGAACCGCGGCGCATCCCGTTCCGCCACCCGGGCGGTAAAGATCTGGCTGCAAGGACCGTTAAATCGTCTGAGAAGGAAGAACCATGGACGACCACCACGCCGACGACCTCCTGCGCCGGGCCCTGATCGAGCCCGAGGCCTCCGCCGCGGTCGCGCTCCGCGTCTCGGGGCTCCCGCTCTCCGAGACGCTGACGATCGTCTTCCATGGCCGGCGCGACCTGGGGACGATCCAGACCTACGTCGCCCGCGGCGGCCGCGGCGCCGGCAGCGCGGTCGGCGCCGACGAGCTGCTGCGCGTGCCGTGCGACCTCGACCTGGGCGGCGCCGGGGATCGCGAGGAGGCCGAGCACCTCTACGCCGAGCAGGCAGCGGCGCTGCGCGACGCTCTGGTGGGCGCCGACACCGTCCTCGACATCTGGCGCGAGCCGCTCGAGGATCTCGCCGGCGCCCGCGTGACGGTGGACACCTCGGTCGCCCTCGACGTCCGGCTGCCGGCGCACCGCCTGATGCCCGCCGCGCTCAAGGCGGCCGACCGCCAGATCGTCGTCACGCCGGTCTGCGCCGCCCGGCCGCTCGCCGAGGGCCGCCCGCAGATGGGGATCGCCTGCGCCCAGCAGGACGTCGCGCGCGTCTATCCGCTGCCCGACGACCCCGAGCGCTGCCTGGAGGACTTCCTCGAGGTCGCCGCCGAGCACGCGCGGCGGGTGGGCGAGCAGCTCGGCCGCCAGGAGGCCTCCGTGCAGCGCTTCCTCGAGCTCTCGGGCGAGGACCACCCGCAGGCGGGCTGAGGTCGGGGGCCTTCTAGGCTCGGCGGCCGTGCCGCGCCGGGTCCGCATCACCCTCATCGTCATCGGGGCCTTCGTGTTCATCGCCGTCTCGCTCCTGCTCGCCCGGGCGCTGACCGCCACGGGCGCCGAGCGCGCCCTCGTCGCCG
>JALYMV010000119.1 GCA_030773575.1 Actinomycetota bacterium | reverse complement strand
CCTCAACCACGGCCGCGCCCGCGCGGCGCAGCGAGCCGGCCAGCTCGGCGTCGGCCTCGCGCAGGCCGGTCGTGCCGCCGAGGGAGACCAGGAGGACGTCGGCGCGCGGCATCGGCCTGCCATTCTGCTGCGCCGCGCCCATGACCGGCACCCTCATCAACATCGCGACCGTCCTCGTCGGGACGGGCATCGGCATCACCGCCGGCGGCCGGCTGAGCGAGTCCGCGCAGCAGCGGGTCCTCGCCGGCCTGGGGATGATCACGCTGGTGATCGGCATCGACCTCGCCCTGGCGTGGGGGCGCGAGGACACCACCTCTCAGACGCCGCTCTACGTCCTCGGCGGGATCCTGCTCGGCGGGCTGATCGGCGAGGCGATCGCGATCGAGCGCCGGCTGGAAGCCCTCGGCGACGCCGTCCAGCGGAAGCTGGCCAGGCCGGGCGGCGGCGCCTCGACGATCTCCGAGGGCTTCGTGACCGCCTCGCTGCTGTTCTGCGTCGGCTCGCTCACGGTGGTCGGCTCGATCCAGGACGGCCTGACCGGCGACTACTCGACGCTCGCCACCAAGGCGGTCCTCGACGGCTTCGCGGCGATCGCGCTCGCCGCCACGCTCGGCTGGGGCGTCGCGCTCTCCGCGATCACGATCCTGCTCATCCAGGGGACCCTCACGCTCGGCGCCGGCCTGTTCGACGACCTGCTTCAGGGCGAGGCGCTCGCCGCGCTCACGAGCGCGGGCGGGGTGACGATCATCGGGATCGCGCTCAAGCTGCTCGACCTCAAGGACGTCAAGGTCGGCAACTTCCTCCCGGCGCTGGTCGTCGCGCCGGCGCTGGTCGGGCTCGTCAGCCTCGTCCGTTAGCGCCCGCGGCGAGGAAGTCGCCGCCGAAGCCGGGCGTGCGGATGAGCTGGATCGGCTTGACGGGCGAAGTCGGCTCGACGTAGAAGCGCACCGCGTCGCGCTCCTCGATCGCCGAGACGGCCTGCTCCTGGCGGCGCAGCGACAGCGGCCAGAGGATCGCGAAGCCGGTCGCGATCGCCGGGATCTGGGGGACGAAGACGCCGCCGACCCCGGCGATCAGCGTGAAGGCGAGCAGCGACCACAGCCGGTTGAGCAGCGTGGAGGCCGGGCGCAGCTCGGGCAGCGTGGTGGTCGAGCGGGCACCCGCGAGGAGCCGGGCGATCGGCGGGCTGGCCTGCGCGCGGCGGCCGAGGTAGGCGCCGTAGAGGGCGGCGAGCGTCCACCACGCCGCGCTCACGTACACGAGGACTGGATCGAACTCGCGCGTGGCGGTGATGACGGTGATCGTCGCGAGCAGGGTCGCGGCCCCCGCCGAGAGCAGGACGGTGGTGCGCAGGAAGTCGACGAAGCGGATGCCCGCCCCCGTGCGCTACAGAAGCGCCTGAAGCAGCTCTCGGACGCCGCCCGTGCCCTCGACCATGAAGTCGGCCTCCTGCTCGAGCGCCGAGGGGTGCTCCTCGGAGGCGACGCCGACGCGGATGGCCTGGCCGAGCCGGCCCATCTCCACGAGCTCGCCGAGGCCGCGGAAGGCGTCGAGGTCGGTGAGGTCGTCGCCGACGTAGATCGCGGCGGCGAGGTCGGTGTCGCGCAGCAGGGCAACGACGCCGGCGCCCTTGTCGATGCGCACCGGCGGGCGGATCTCGAGCACCTTCTTGCCCCAGTGCGTGGTGTAGCCGGCCTGCTCGGCGGCGCGCGCGACCTCGGCGATCGCCGCGTGGGCGCCCTCCTCGTCGGGCGCGCCGCGCCAGTGCAGCGCGACGATCGCCTCCTTGTCCTCGAGCCGGACGCGCAGGCGCCGCAGGTCCTCGGTGAAGGCCTCGCGCGCGAAGGTCTGCACCCGCCGGGACCACGCCTGCAGCTCGCGGTCGATCTCCGGCGCGACCGAGCCCGGCTTGAGCACCTCGGAGCCGTGGGAGCCGAGGTAGGCGATCGAGCCGAGCGCGACGATCCGCCGTGCGTCGGAGGCCCGGCGGCCCGAGACGCACGCGACGACGCCGTAGCGGCGGGCGACGTCGATGAGCGGCCGGCGCGTCTTCTCCGGGACGTGGGCGTCGTCGGGCTGCTCGACGATCGGGGCGAGGACGCCGTCGATGTCGAGAAGGATCGCCGCGCGCGAGGGGTCGGCCTTCAGGGGGCGCAGGAGCTCCTCCAGCGCGGCGGTGGTCGGCGGCACGCCCCTAGTATGCCCCGCCATGCGCCGGACCCTCCAGCTCGCCGGGGTGGGTACGGCGGCCGGGCTGTTCTCCGGCCTGTTCGGCGTCGGCGGGGGCACGGTGATCGTCCCGCTGCTGGTGCTGTGGCTCGGCTACGGCGAGCGCGAGGCGGCCGGGACGTCGCTCGCCGCGATCGTCCTGATCGCCGCCGTGGCGGCCGGGGCGCAGGGGCTCTACGGCAACGTCGACGTCGGCAAGGGCCTGCTGATCGGGCTGCCCGCGCTGGGCGGCGTGGTGGCCGGCACGTGGCTGCAGCAGCGGATCCCGCAGCGGGCGATCGCGCTCGCCTTCGCGGCCCTCCTGGTGGCCGCCGCCGCCGAGCTGGTGCTCTGAGCCCGTGGACGTCGCCGCCGCCCTGGCCGTGGGTGTCGCCGCCGGCGTGGTGGCCGGCGCGCTCGGCATCGGCGGCGGCGTGCTGTTCGTCCCCGGCCTGGCGATCTTCCTCGGCCTCTCCCAGCTCGAGGCGGAGGCGACCTCTCTGCTCGCGATGATCCCGGTGGCCGTCGTCGGCGCCTGGCGCCAGCACCGCTACGGCAATCTGCGCGCGCGCGAGGGGGCGCTCGTCGGGGCGCTCGCGGCGGGTGGCGCACTGCTCGGCGTGGCCATCGCAAACGCCGTCCCCGAGCGCGCGTTGGAGCTAGGCTTCGCGCTGTTCATGGTGGTGGTCGCCGGCCAACTCGTCCGTCGTGCGGTCGCCGAATCAACCCCTGCGGCGGGTCGCCGATGACCGATGACGTGAGCCCCCTCATCCGCGAGCAGGGCCTCGTCGACCTGCTGATCCCCGGCGAGCGCCGCCGCGCCGCCCGCGTCTCGGCCATCGGGCATGGCCACGTGCTCCTCACCCTGTTCGGCACGCCGATCGAGGCGACGCTCTCCGGCAGCCCCACCGCCGCGCGCCTCGAGCTCGTCGGCGAGCACGGCGTCTCGCGCATGGAGGGCCGCATCGCCCACGGCGGCGACCCCCGCGCGCTGACCTTCGAGCCCGACGACCCAGCCGCGCTCCCGCAGCGGCGCGCGGCCGAGCGCGTCGATCTCGACCGCGAGCTGCTCGTCGAGCGCCGCACGGGCAGCGCCGCCACCGGGCGGATCGTCGACATCTCCGAGGGCGGCGTCCGCTTCCGCACCGCGGCCGCCTTCCGCCTCGGCCACGCCGTCGACCTCGCCTTCACCTCCGACGACGAGGGCGTCGACGCCCTGCTGGGCTCGGGCCAGATCGTCCGCCTGCACGGCGAGGGGGAGTACGCGGTGGAGTTCGGGCCGTGGCCCGAGGGCGAGCAGCGCCGCCTCAAGCTGCTGCTCGAGACGGGCCGCGTCCTCCCTTAGCCATGGCAGCCGGAGGGTAGGCTGGCCGGGATGGTGGCCCCGTCCCCGCCCACCCCCGCCCTGGTCAAGCCCCGCCTGCGCGGGGTGCTGCACCAGTGGGCGTTCTTCGCCTCGCTCGGGCTCGGCCCGGTGCTCGTGCTGGCCGCGAGCGGCGGGCGCGAGACCCTCGCCGCGTCGATCTACGCCGGCAGCGTCGCCGCCCTGCTCGGGACGAGCGCGCTCTATCACCGCGTGAACTGGTCACGCGCGGCCGCGCGCCGGTGGATGCGACGGGCCGATCACGCGATGATCTTCGTGCTGATCGCGGGGACCTACACGCCGTTCGGCCTGCTCGTGCTCGAGGGGGCGCTCGCCACCGCGATCCTCATCGCGGTCTGGAGCGGCGCGGCGGCCGGGATCATCCTCCAGCTCGTCTGGGTCGATGCGCCCAAGTGGGTCTCCTCGCTCGTCTACGTCGTGCTCGGATGGGTGGCGGTGTTCGCGTTCCCCGGGCTGCTCGACGGCATCGGCGTGCTCGGCACGCTGCTCGTCGCGGCGGGCGGCCTGCTCTACACGGTCGGGGCGGTGGTCTACGCCCGCGGCCGGCCCGACCCGGCGCCGGCCGTCTTCGGCTATCACGAGGTCTTCCACGCGCTGGTGATCGTGGCGGCCGCGCTGCAGTACGCGGCGATCGCGTTCTACGTCGTCTGAGGGGGCTCGTAGGGCTGGAGGTCGTTGCCGTCGGGGTCCCTGAAGGTGGCGACCCGGCCCCACGGGTGGTCGGAGATGCCGCCCGCGAACTCGACGCCCTTGCCCCGGCACCATGTCTTCGGTCGCTCCTCTCGTTCGGGATGCTCCTCGCCCTGCCCGGGTAGCGGCGCGGCCATGCCGTCCCTGCGCGTCATTGGCGCCCTGCTGCTCTGCGCGCTGATGCTGGGCGGGTGCGGCGGGACGGACGACATCAGCGCCGAGCGCGAGCGCCTACAGGCCCGCGCCGACGAGCTCCGCGAGCGCGCCGAGCGGGTCCGGACGGAGGCGCGCGGGCTGCGCACCCGGGCCGAGCGGCTGCGCGACCGCGTCGTCGAGCGCATGCGCAAGGTGCTCGAGGATCTCGAGAAGGTGGTCCCGGAGGCGGGCCCGCAGACGCGCTCGCCGACCGCGCAGGGCCGCACGCGGGCCGGCGAAGTCGACCGGTTCCTCACCGACATCCTGCAGAGCGTCGACCGCTACTGGACGAGGACCCTGACCGCCGCGGGCGTCGAGGAGCCGCGGGTGAGCTACGTCTGGGTCGAGCCGGGCGACCGCGTCCGCACCCGCTGCGGCGCGGTGGCCGACGAGCGCGCGGCGTTCTACTGCCCGGCCGACGACACGATCTACATCGCGCAGGTCTTCGCCGCCGAGCTCTACGAGGGCGTGAGCGAGGGGCTGCCCGGCCAGTCGGCGGGCTACGGCCGCGCGGCGGGCGACTTCGGCGTCGCCTACATCGTCGCCCACGAGTACGCGCACAACCTGCAGAACGAGTTCGGCGCCTTCCGCTTCGACCGGCGGACGGCCTCGAAGCCCTTCGAGCTGCAGGCCGACTGCATGGCCGGCCTGTGGGGCAACTCGGTCTACCAGGCCGGGGAGTACGACGACCGCGACGTCCAGGAGGCGATGGACACCGCGCTGGCGGTCGGCGACTTCGACTACGGCAACGAGAACCACCACGGCACCCCGCAGGAGCGCCGTGACGCGTGGCTGCTGGGCTTCCAGAGCGGCGAGCCGGCGGACTGCCGGGCCTTCACGGCGCAGTAGGGTGGCTACGCTGGCCCTCATGGCCAGGCGCCTCTTCTCGCCCGCCCGCCCGGGGCGCCTGGGTCTGCTCGCCTCGCTGGCCGCCGGCGCCGGGCTCGCGACGGCTCCGGGGGCGGCCGCCCAGACGCCGTTCGTGCCCTCGGCTGCGGGCGGCCTGGCCGCCCCTGCCGCTCCGGAGAAGGTCGATCGGGACCGCGACGGGGTGCTCGACGATCTCGCACAGCGACTCGCCGGCGCGCCCGAGGGCACGCGCGTGCGCGTCATCGTGTCGCTCCGTGACCCCGCCGGCGCCGCGAAGGTCAGTGCGATCGAGCGTGCCGTGGGCGACTTCGGCCTCGAGCAGCGGTTCGAGCTCGTGGACGGCTTCGCCGCGACGGTGACCAAGGGGCAGGTCCGCAGGCTCGCCGCCCGCACCGACGTCCGGCACGTCGAGGAGGACTCGATCGTCCGGGGACACAACGGCGGCGCTCAGACCTCCTTCGGCGCGTCCGCCGCGCGCGCGCAGCTCCCCGGACTCGACGGCGACGCGGACGGTGACCCGCTGGCGTACTCCGCCGCCGATCTGGTGGCCGCGGTGATCGACACGGGGATCGACGCGAACCACGTCGCCCTCGACGGAGGCAAGGTCCTCCACTTCCGCGACTACGTGGCCGGCGGCGGCGGCGTGGCCCAGCCGTACGACGACAACGGCCACGGCACGCACGTCGCCGCGACGATCGCCGGGGACGGGGACGGCAGTACCGGTGGCGTCGACCGGGGTGTCGCGCCCCGCGCCGGCCTCATCGGGCTCAAGACGCTCGGCGCCGACGGCAGCGGCTTCACGTCCGGCATCATCTCCGCGCTCGAGTGGGTCGTGGCGAACCGGGCGGCGTACGGCATCGAGGTGGTGAACCTCTCGCTCGGCTCGGCGGGCTGCAGCGACGGGCTGGACGCCCTCTCCCGGGCGGCGAACTCCACGCACGACGCCGGGCTGGTGGTGGCGGTCGCCGCCGGCAACAGCGGCCCAGGCACGTGCACGGTCGGCAGCCCGGGCGCCGCCGCCAAGGCGCTGACGGTCGGCAACATGGCCGACAGCGCGAAGGGCGGCTACTTCCAGGCCGGCAGCTCGAGCCGCGGCCCCACTGCCGACGGGCGCGTGAAGCCCGACGTGTCGGCGCCCGGCGTGAGGATCCGGTCCGCGGCCGCGAAGACGGCGAGCGACTACGTCGCGCTGACCGGCACGAGCATGGCGGCGCCGTTCGTCGCCGGCGTCGCGCTGCTGATGCTCGAGCGCAGCCCCGGCCTGGCGCCGCAGCAGGTGAAGGCCAAGATCATGCAGACCGCCGTGGACTGGGGGCGCGGCGGCGACAACCTGGCGCCCGGTTCGACCGGCGCGGACATCGACTACGGCGCCGGCCGCCTCGACGCCTATGCGGCGATCTCGTCCGCGGGCCCGGCGCTCAGCTCGCCTCCGGCCGTCGCGGTGCACCATACGCGGGAAGGATCTCTGAGCGAAGGGGGATCCGTCGACTTCCCGATCTCCGCGCAGAGCAGCGGCTATGCGGTGGCCGGGACGCTGATCGAGGCGGCTGTGAGCGCGGGCGCGAGCTTCGATCTCCAGCTGCTGAACGCGGACGGCTCGCCGATCGTGGGCGTCGCTCCGGCCAGCAGCGGGCGCCAGGACCGCCTGGCGGTCACCGGTGTTCCCGCCGGCACCCCCCTGATCCTGCGCGTGAGGTCGCTCGTGGGCAACGGGTCGTTCTTCCTCGACGTCTCCGGCGCGCAGGCCGGTCCGCCGCCGGACACGACCGCGCCCGAGACGTCGATCACTTCGGGTCCGGGCGGCCTGGTCAATTCGCGGAGCGCCTCCTTCGGGTTCGCGTCGTCGGAGGCGTCGGCGTCGTTGGAGTGCCGGCTCGATGCTGCGGCGTGGTCGGCGTGTACGTCGCCGGAGGCGTATGCGTCGTTGGCGGACGGTTCGCACACCTTCGAGGTCCGGGCGACCGATGCGGCGGGCAACGTCGATCCGTCGCCGGCGTCGCGCACGTGGACGGTCGACGCCACGGCGCCCGACACGTCGATCGCCTCGGGTCCGACG